>JBDGZR010000001.1:0-52764 GCA_039588495.1 Gemmatimonadota bacterium
CGGGAGCGGTACGCCTTTCTGAGGTGGGGACAGACCGCTTTCGACAGCTTCAAGGTCGTGCCTCCGGATACGGGCATCGTCCACCAGGTGAACCTCGAATATCTGGCGCGGGTGGTCCTGGACGCCGGTGGCCTGGATCCCCGGCCCGCTTCGGCCGAGGCGGGGGGCGCCGGAGAGAGCGACCGGCTTCTCTACCCGGACACGCTCGTCGGGACGGACAGTCACACGACGATGATCAACGGCTTGGGCGTGCTCGGGTGGGGCGTCGGCGGGATAGAGGCGGAGGCCGCCATGCTCGGGCAGCCGCTGAGCCTCCTCATACCTCGCGTGGTGGGCTTCAAGCTGCACGGGACGCTGCCCGAGGGAGCCACGGCCACCGACCTGGTGCTCAGGGTCACCGAGATGCTGCGGACGAAGGGGGTCGTCGGGAAGTTCGTGGAGTTCTTCGGGCGCGGGATCTCCAGCCTCTCCCTGGCCGACCGGGCGACGCTCGGCAACATGTCGCCTGAATACGGGGCCACGTGCGCGATCTTCCCGGTCGACGAGGAGACGCTGGCCTACCTCCGTTTCACCGGTCGCGCCGAGCGGGCCGAGATCGTGGAGGCGTACGCGAAGGAGCAGGGCTTCTTCCACGCCGCTGAGAGCCCCGAGGCGGTCTACAGCGACACGCTGGACCTGGATCTCGCCACGGTCGAGCCCAGCCTCGCCGGGCCGAAGCTCCCCCAGCAGCGGATCCGGCTCTCGCGCTCCAAGGAGGCGTTCGCCGAGGCGTTGAGCGGATTCCTCGGTAACGAGACGTCGGCCGGCAACGGGACATCGGGCGGCAAGGCGACGCACGGCGCGGACGGCGCCGGGTTGGGCCGGGCGCTTCCCGTGATCGGAAGTTGGGAGCCGGACGAGGCCGACGAGAGTCCGGGCGGGGAGTTCGAGCTCCGGCACGGTTCCGTCGTGATCGCGGCGATCACGAGCTGCACGAACACGTCGAACCCCTCGGTCATGGTCGGCGCGGGCCTGCTCGCCCGAAACGCGGTCGAGCGGGGGCTCGAGCGGAAGGCCTGGGTGAAGACGAGCCTCGCCCCCGGCTCCAAGGTCGTGACCGAGTACCTGAACGAAGCCGGCCTGATGCCGGCGCTGGAGGCACTGGGATTCAACCTCGTGGGTTACGGCTGCACCACCTGCATCGGAAACAGCGGCCCCCTGCCAGGCCCGATCTCCGAGGCGATCCGCGAGCACGATCTCGTCGCGTGCTCCGTGCTCAGCGGGAACAGGAACTTCGAGGGGCGGATCAGCCCCGATACGCGAGCCAACTACCTGGCGTCTCCGCCGCTCGTCGTGGCGTACGCATTGGCGGGCCGCATGGACATCGACCTGTACAGCGAGCCGCTCGGAGAGGGCTCCGACGGCGCGCCCGTATTCCTCCGCGATATCTGGCCGAGCCAGGAAGAGGTCCGAGACACCGTGCGCCGCGCGCTCAAGACGGAGATGTTCGAGGAGCAGTACGCCGACGTCTACGCCGGCGACGAGAGCTGGCGAGCTCTGCCGGTGCCGCACGGCGATCGATTCGCCTGGGACGAGCTCTCCACCTACGTGCGCCAGCCGCCCTTCTTCGTGGGCATGCGGCGTGATCCCGCGGAGCCGGGCGACATCTCCGGGGCGCGGGTGCTCGCGCTGCTGGGCGATTCGGTGACGACGGATCACATCTCGCCGGCGGGGTCGATCGCCGTCGACTCGCCCGCCGGCCGTTACCTGATCGGGCACGGGGTCGAGCCGGCCGAGTTCAACTCCTACGGTTCTCGCCGCGGGAACCACGAGGTGATGATGCGCGGCACGTTCGCCAACATCCGCTTGCGCAACCTCCTGGTGCCGGGCGTCGAGGGCGGCTACACGCGGCATTTCCCGGACGGCGAGCAAGCGTCGATATACGACGCGGCGATGCGATACGGCGAGGAAGGTGTGCCGCTCATCGTGCTCGCGGGCAAGGAGTACGGCAGCGGCTCCTCGAGGGACTGGGCCGCCAAGGGCCCCAGCTTGCTGGGCGTCCGAGCCGTGATCGCCGAGGGGTACGAGCGCATCCACCGCTCCAACCTCATCGGCATGGGTGTTCTGCCGCTTCAGTTCCTTCCGGGCGAAGGCGCCGAAGCGCTCGGCCTGGACGGCACGGAGCTCTTCGATGTCGGGGGGATCTCGGCCGGACTCGAGTCCGCGAGCCAGGTGCGGGTCACGGCCCGCTCCTCCACGGCCGAAGAGGTCTCGTTCGAGGCGACGGTGCGGCTCGATACCGCCATGGAGGTGGAGTACTACCGGAACGGGGGCATCCTTCAGACGGTCCTGCGCCAGATGCTCGACTGACGCCGCCCGTGCAAGCAAGCCCTCCTGAGGTCGCGCCGTGAGCCCCTACACGGTCCTCTGGTTCGCGCTCGTGACGGCGCTCGCCACCGGCCTCGGAGCCGTTCCGTTCCTCTTCTTCCGGCAGATGTCCCGCAGGTGGCTGGGACTGGCCAACGCGATCGCGGCCGGGCTGATGGGGGCCGCCAGCGCCGGCCTCATCTACGAGGGGTTCGACTACGCCCTCGGACGCACGCTGATCGGCGTGATGCTCGGCCTCGCCTTCATCGCCCTGAGCCAGCGCGCCATCGACGCGCGGCCCGGTTTCGTGATGGGCAACCTGAAGGGAGCCGACGCCCGCAAGGCGCTTCTCGTCGTGTCGATCATGACGCTCCACTCCTTCACCGAGGGCGTCGGTGTCGGCGTCGCCTTCGGCGGAGGCCAGGCGCTCGGGATCTTCATCACCACCGCGATCGCCGTTCACAACATCCCGGAAGGGCTGGCGATAAGCCTCGTCATGGTGCCGAGAGGCGCACCGGTCTGGAAGGCCGCGGCCTGGAGCATCTTCTCGAGCCTCCCCCAGCCGATCCTCGCCGTGCCCGCCTTCATGTTCGTCGATGCGTTCGAGCCGTTCCTTCCCGTCGGTCTCGGCTTCGCTGCCGGAGCGATGATCTGGATGGTCTTCGCCGAGCTCGTGCCGGAAGCCCTCGAGGACGCCTCGCGTCATGCCGTCGCCTTCACGATCACTGTCTCGCTCGTGGCGATGCTGGCGTTTCAGATGATCCTTCGGGTCTAAGAGCCGGCCAGGATCGTCCCTCGGGGTCTTGCCGACCCTCGCCCTCTCGATGATCCTCGGAGTCCAACAGACACGAAAGGACGTGCCGATGAATCCCGTTCAGGCCCACCTGGCGCTGAACCACCTGCCGGTACTCGGAGCCATCTTCGGATTGGGGCTGCTGGCCTTCGCGCTCGCCGCCAAGCGGGATGAGACCCTCCGGGTCGGTCTATTCTTTTTGGTGCTCACCGCCGTTGCGGCATTTCCCGTGTCGCTGAGCGGCGAGAAGTCCGAGGAGATCGTCGAGGAGCGTGCCGATGTCTCGCACGAGGTGATCCACGATCACGAGGAGGCCGCGGAGCCGGCGGCCTGGGCCGCCTACGCGGTGGGGATCGTGGCGCTCGTCGGGCTCGTGGCCTTTCGCACGCGTCCGATGCCGGGCTGGTTCAAGGGGCTGTCGCTGCTGGGCGCGGCAACCGTTTCCGGGCTCATGGTGCAGGCGGCGAACCTCGGAGGGAAGATCGCGCACGAGGAGCTTCGCGGCTCCACGCCGGCGGCTGCCGGATCGGAGAGCGGATATGAAGGGGAAGAAGCTGCGGAAGCCGGCGAAGAAGGGGAAGGGAGCTAGGGGCGCAGCCCGGCTCGGGAGAGCTCGGCGGCACTGCTGTCCAGCAGGAAGTCGAGCGCGATTCGGCTGAGCCACTGCCCACCGACCATCACTCCCTCGATGTCTTTCGTGGCGGAGATGTCCTGCAAAGCGGGCCTTCCGCGCCCGCTTCTGAGGTACAGGAAAATGCTCCCGGCGACGGCAGCACGTCGATCTGCCCCGGACCCCGCCGGACTCCCGGCGCCGCCCTCCGCGTTACTGCACTCTCCTGCCACTCTCGCGAACCGTAATCACTACTGTCGTGCGCCCCAAGACATGGAACCATCGTAGGTAAACATCCCAGTGTCCGTAGAACGGGCGCGTCATAGATCAGAAAAGAAAAGCTGCCAGCCAGAGCCTCGTTGCGGAGAACACCGGCTGACAGCCACCCCAACACGTCACCCGCAGGGGTCACGCGTTTTGGTGCATCCAACCTACATATCGGCGTGGCTGCCGCCAACGTGGGACCCGTACGCGTCGTTCGCAGACATGTAATCGTCAAACCCAGGAGGATTCGATGTATAAGTCAAGCTTCGCGGCGCTGGCTGCCGCAGTAGCAGCCGTGTTTGCTGTGGCCTGCGATCAGGGTGCAACTAGTCCCGATGCTCTTGCGCCCCTTTTGGACGCAACCGCGGCTCCGACCCGCACTTCGTTCGACGGTTACATCTACTTCTGTTCGGACGGCCAACCACCCGACCGGGAGTGGTTCGCACCTGGTGGAACGCTTCACTTCAGGAACGCCGGGAACACAAACCAGTGGGACATGGGAAACCCGCTCATCGACGGGATCGAGACGAACGAAGTGGACCTTAACCTCAACTTTAATGGCGGGGTCGGTTTCGTCCACGGGACGAGCACGCTCGTGCCGTTCGCGGTGAGCGGTACCTGGCAGATCAAGTTTCACGTCAACACGAGTAACGGTACGGCCCGCGGCGTCGGCCACGGCACCGGAAATCTTCAGGGCATGAGCCTAAAGTTCTCGAACGTTGTTAGCACTGCCACCACACCCCCAAACCCCTGCAACACAGCGCCCGACCGTGCCTGGACGACGGGGATCATCACGACGCCGCGTGGGCCGTAACGGCGAACTGAGCACCCGCTTCCACCGACCCGTTTTCGATACGGGTTCAGCGAGGGGCGGTTCCTTCGGGCCGCCCTTCACCGCATCTGGCCCCTCCACGCTCCTGATCTCGTACTCGGACCATACGCCGCTAGACCTCTCCCGGGCCATTCCGGCGCGTACTGCGCCTGTACTAGGGGAACTCTCGCATAGGAGGAGGACACGTATCCGTATACTTGCTTACGGCATAGTCGCGTAACCATACTGGTCGCTACGCGATGTTGTCGGACGGCGCCTGAGGCGGTTCCGTTCCTTCTCGAAATGCGAATCGCCCGGAGGTGGACCAAATGGACGTCACGTTCGGCTGGCGCAGACATTACGGTTTGGCGGGCGGCAAGATTGAGCCTGTACCCTTCTTGAAGGTTATTGAGTTTGGCCCCACGAGTCCTCATGAGTTCGCATTTATGGGCCCATCTACTACCGCAATTACCGCCCGAATGAGGACTATGAACATCGAGGTAAGGATTCTTGGGGGCGGGGGA
This sequence comes from Gemmatimonadota bacterium, assembly GCA_039588495.1. Taxonomy (GTDB): domain Bacteria; phylum Gemmatimonadota; class Gemmatimonadetes; order Palauibacterales; family Palauibacteraceae. The sequence continues at coordinate 5,349 of JBDGZR010000001.1, forward strand.
AAAGTTGCAATCAACAACCGGGCCCTAAAAAAAGACTCTTTGGTGAAGCCGTATCAGGATGCTGCCCTTTCTCTGTTGACGGGCGGCGTCAGCATGGTGATGGGCGGCTTAAAGCAATTAGATAAACTCTCCAGTCTCTGGGCTCCACGGTTGATTACGCTGAAGCCGGGGGAGGACGGGGAATGGGTGGTCAAGGTCCCGTATCCGCTGGCTCGTATCGGGAGTCTGATTGATGTTAGTCGCGCCGCCGGTGGCCACCAGTATGACGACATCGTCAACCAGATGGCGCGGCATCGATAGGGGTAAGATCGCAACATTGCCGGCGGGACTGCCATGATCTGCACTGTGGTGGCCGTCTCACGTCACTATGGCCCGACGTGCCCTGATCCCTCCCATCAGATGAGTTCACGACATCCTCGTGCGGGGCGGTCCCTTCGGGCCGCCCTTCACCGCATCTGGCCCCTCCACGCTCCTGACCTCGTCCTCCGACCATATGCCGTCGATACGCGGGCGTACGTGACCGGTAGGCCCAGAGCAGTGTCTACCGGATGAGGGCAGTAGTTAACCTTGCTGCTCGAGGGTAGGCTGTGCTGAGCAGACGCCCTCAGTAGGACGCCTGCCTGAAAGCGTGTGGCGCAGTCTCCCATTGAGGTCCACCGGGAGGCCGAAATGCTTGCTCACCGCGTCGGACCGCTACTTCTATGCGCTCTATGGCCGCTCTCGTCTGCCCTGGCACCGACAAGGCCACAGGAGGTGGAAACGGCAGAGGACACCTGCACCGCATGGACCCTCGACATCACAAATCTCACCCGCTTTGAGTTGCAGGTCTATGTGTTCCGCGGCGACACCGCAGTGGCGCCCGCCGGACGCAACAGGGGTCACCTAATCCGGTTCATTGGTCCACGTGGTAGGGGAAGCACACTACTGTTCGACGCTCGACCCGCCGTCATGATATATGCCTTCCAACAAGCTGCGGATGCACAATTCCAGGCTGTTGTCGATTCGACTGGCAATATGTGGTATGAGGAGGTCGCGCCCAACCGCCCTGAGAGGACGTGGCTTCTTGAGGTCGAATCTCCAGGTCGGGACCGGTGGCCACGGCAGGTGCGTCGCGTAGGGCTAAAGTTTAGCTGCCTAGAGGAGCCGGGTGCGAGAGGGAGCGATTCCGAGGAATCGCGCTGACCTGCTGTCTAGCTTTGACGCGACGCTCATGCGCCCGTCCTCCGACCATACGCCGCAGAATAGAGGTTCTCCCGACTTGCGACGGCCCACCCACCTGTAGAAGTGTTTACAGCACGAGGGCTTACGCCCTCCAAGCTGCTCGGTGGTCGCTGACTGCGCCGAACAGACGCCCGCGTAGGACGCCTGCCTGACCGCACTATCCGACTCCGACGCACGACTGAATGTGGCGACCGTGACGTGCAGAGCCGCTGGCACCTCGCGGAACATTTCCACCCGCATCGGCGAGGAGGGGTAGAGTCCATGAAACGGCTCGCCTTACTGCCGCTAGCAATGCTCGTTTTCGCCTGCAACGACAGCACACTGGTCCAGCCCGAGGACAATGCGGATCTACAGATCGTTGCGGCTGCCAGAGCTTCGCGGACGGTGTGGACGTGGCAAGAAGAGTTTGTGGAGTCATTGGAGGAAGGATACCTGCGGATCACTCCCAGTGGTGTGCTCTCAGGCACCAAACGCGGACATGTGAAGACCCCGACAGCGGGTGACGGGCGTGGTCTCCAGAAAGGGCACCGAGGAGTCTGGTTCCCTAACCTGAGTGCCACTAGTCGTGGTGTAATGCGCCTACCGCACCCAATAGCCCAACGCCGGTGAGGAGCAATCGATCATGTCGCACACAGAACAGCAGTACCTGACTGCCCGAGAGGCTTGGGTGGCCGCACGCAAGAACTACAAGCGTGCGTTGAACAACCTGGCTGAGCACCAACGTCTAGCCACGCACGCGGCTCCCGGTGAGCGGGGGCTAGAGTGGCACTTCAACTACGCGTACAGCATCTACAAGCCTACGGCCGAGAGATATCTGAAGGCCCTAAAGGCGTACACACGAGAGCGTCCTGAGCTTACTGGGCGTCTGAGGTACGACTATCTGCAGGAAGCTTCGCTGGCCCAATGGAGCAATCGCAACGACGTGTCGGCTCAGCATCTCAGATCCGTCGAGAGAATGGCCGTTGAAAGCGTGAAGTTGGCACACTCCGATTGGGTCAAGAACGGTAACAAGGAAACCATGTCAGCCGTATTCACGTCGATTGCCGACGCGCAGCTGATGAACGCAGATCACGATCCCGAGGTCAGGAAGATCGCACAGGAGGTCTTTCATCTGTTCGAGCAGGGAAAGGTGAAGCGAGATCCAAGAGCCGTGCCGGTCACACCTACCCCGAAGATTCCGAGGACGAGGAGACCAAGACCCGGCGGCCCGCTCTGGATCGAGAGGACCATTCATTACTAGGCGGGTGGGCTGAGGGCCGCGCTTGCCATGAGAAGGCCAACCTGTCAAGTGGTATCGAAATCCGGCCGAGCTGCGGAGGCTAAGATGGCCATGTTCGACTTCATCGAGGCCTGGTACAACCCTCACCGGAGGCACTCGGCCCCGGGTCAGCTGTCCCCCCTCAGCTACGAAAGGAGACACGCCTCGGCCGCTTGAGTCTCAAACCAAGAACGGTCCACGGAAACGGGACAACTCCAACCTGACATATAGTCGCAGCCTTGGCATGCTCATGCCGACGTTGCTTCGCACGGTATACTCCACCGCTTGACTAGGCTTTCGTGGGGTCGCGGGACTTCTCAATGTAGTGCTCCCAACGGGTCTTGGTTTCGCGCCGACGAACAGTCGGACCGTAGCTTGACACGGCAGGATGCGCACCTGGGAATCTTTGGCATCCGCCCACTCACTTCTTTGTCGCCGCTTTGGCGTGAGGACGGTTCACCATGGCTGAGGTAACGAAATCAGCAAAGACGACTCAGCAGTGCCCGAGCTTCGATGCCGCCGCCAGCAGAACGGTTGCCCTGGGCATCGATCTGTTGGAATCAACGGTCGGCAACAGTCCGCAGCTGCTCAAGTCCGTCGTCGAGGATCCGAAGGTCAAGGAGGCGATCGCTAAGGCGCTGATGCAAGAGGGCCAGAAGCTCATGGACGAGCAGCGGCAAGGCAAGTCCGAGAGTGTGGGCAGTACGATGTCTCGGCTCGGCACGGCGGCCATCACGGGAGGGAAAGCTCCGGCCGCTTCGAAGGCTGCCAATGAGCTCAAAAAGACGCCGGAGTACAGGAGGCTCGAAACGGGGCTGAAGGAGCTCAAGTGCTCGTTCGATCAAACGCCCGTGGGCGTCTTCGTCGATGAGAACAAGACACTGCTCGTTGTGGTAGCGGCTGTCGCCGCCATCGGGGGCGGAGTGGCTATGTACTACACGAAGGCCGGGGATGTGCCCGCCAAAGGTTACGAGGCAGTCTTCGCGAACCTCTCGCCCATAAAGATCGGAGCCGTGAGCCTGCAGGCGAAGAAGCTGGAATTCAAGCCCTCGGAACGGAAAGTCGACACCGCCCTGGCCATGACGGGCAATTGGACGAACGTGAAGGCGGACCTGGAACTGAGGTTCGGGTCCAAGAACGACCGCATCATGAAAGGCGGTGCGGTCGGCTCGGTTGTCTACACCGTCGATTCAGCTACCTCTCTTTCATCCCGCATCGAGGGGGACTGGCTAAGAGGCTCCGCGGGCGCCCGCGACTCGATCAAAGGCGCGGTCGAGGTGGGTGCCCAGCGGAAACTGAGTGAGCGATCGTCTCTGTCGTTTCACGTATACGGCACGTACGAAATCGGTCCGAAGGGAGAGACCCGGACTTTCGGCGGACGAAGCGGTCTCAGCTTGCAGCAGCCGTTCGGACCCGACACGAGTCTCTCACTTCGAGGGTCAGCCGAGTCGATGCGGGGCCGAACGGCCGGACAGGACGAGGATCGCGTGATGTTGCACCTCGTTGTCGACTTTTGACACTGAGTTCTCGGACTTTCCTAGATCTCCGGCCTTCATCGGCGTATCGACCAAGGCACAACGGGGGGACAGACATCGAGTCCGGCGTGGGGGACCGGCCGGGCCCGGGAAGTGAGGCGCCATGAAAACAGACGTGATGATCTGGACCGTCGTCCTCGCCATCGGCTCGCCGGCTTCGGCGAAGCCGGCTATCGGTCAGCCAGCCGATACGGTCGGGCTGCGCCACGAGCTGGCTAAGATTCAGTCGCAGATTGAAGAGGCCGCGGTTACTTACGATGAGACGTCCGGCGACGCGTTGCGAGACCTGCTCGGTTTCCGGCTCCAGACCCTGAGGACGACCGCCACTCTCGTCGAGCAGCGACTCCAAGCTGTTGGGGGTGAGGTCCCTTTGCCGGCGGCGATCGAGGTCGTCGAGCCCGACGAGCTCAGAGCCAACGCGCTCAGGCAGACGATCGACAGCCTGGATGTCGAGGCCGCCGGTTCCCTCCAGCCGACCGGGCTCGCCGAGGGAGACGAACCAGCACTAGACGACGCCTCGCTTGCGAGGCTTCTAAACCTCCGGGCCGTTCTGACTGCGGAGTACGTCAAGGCGAGGTTCGGGATTCTGGAGTTGCGGACTCACCTGCTGCGGCCGGAGCTGACCGACATCCGCTTCAGAAGTCAGCGAGACGGGGAGTGGATTTGGTTCGATCTCGAGTGGGACACGTCGGCTCTACCGAAACCCGCTGGGGCCGTGCAGGGGGTGTTCCTCATCGTCGACCGGTTTGGCATGCCCAAGCTGAGGCGCACTCACCAGATCGTTGAGCGACTGATGCCGAACGAGCCGTACATCGAGAAAGGCCTGGGGTTCGAGTACATCCCGTTTCGTGAGGACCACGTCTGGGTGCGCGGCTCGAGGCCGGAGGATATGAGCGCCCGCTTCGAGGTCGAGAGCATCATCTACGTGGACGGTACCCGCGTGGATTTCTAGCGCTCAAAATCGTGACTGCGCCGGATCCCGATCATTGATGGGCAACGAAAAACTGGCCGTCACGCTCTTGGTCCCGGGTATGGGTCCGTAGCTCACCTCCCGACGAGCTGAAGCCCCGCTTCGAGGTGCGGAGCATCATCTACACAGATGGCACCCGGATGCACTTCTAAGGGAGACACCGCAAGGTGATTCCGAGGCCCGTCGGTCGAAGCACGCGCCGCCTTGCCCGGGACCGGCCGCTATTCGGTCACTCGCAGAACGTTTCTTGGCGCGACCCGACGCACACGTTCGTGAGGAGCAAGAAATCGGCTCCGAAGCTGAGGTTCTGCAAATCGGTGAAGATGGACCCTAGCTCGTCCAACTGGGATGAGGGGAGTCTGCTGCCGGGCGAGAGACTGAATTGGGGTTCGAACACATCTCCGGTGATGTTAGCTACGGTTTCGTTGTCGACAAGCACACTGCCTGATGTAACGTTGCCCGAGTCGGCGAACTGCATTCGGAACTCGACCGTTTGGCTCGTCGTTACCGAGCGCATATTCCGCTGCTCTGCGCCAAAGGCGTCCTCGAGCGTGAGGCCGCCGGAGTTCGCCCGGAATGACGTCACCAGACCGTTGGGTCCGCTGTCCCAGTCTACTTCGTACGACATATCTGTCGACCCATCTGAGAGCAAGCCGTTCTCCGTGCGCGCGTTCCACACGAATGACGAAGCACTAAACGAACCCGTACCCGTGGTCGGAGCCCTCAGCCGTTCGATGCCTGCCTGCTCTGCGTAGATCTCCGTGCTGAATGGACCGCCCGCTGGATCGTCGGACTGCTGCCGTAGTACGACGTCCGAGAAGGTCTCATCCTCGAGCGGAACCGTCGGCTCTTCCCCCAAGGTCTCGTACAACTCAAAGCGCGTCCGATCGTTGGCCACTGGTCCGAATATCGGCTCGCCCGGGATCCAGAACCCACTCGGGTTCACATCATCGAAGTCCCAGAAACAGGTTGCGCCTAAAGGTGCCAGGGCTGCGAGAAGGGCGAGGTCGGTGCCAGCCGCAGTCTCCCGCCGAAGGCGGGTCTCTGCCAAAGCGCGGATTCTCAGCTGATCCGCAGCTCTCCTCTGACCGAGTAGTGCGACGTCTGGGTTAGGATTGTGAGTCGGCCCCGTCATGACGGGCGTAATCGTGCTCGCAAGAGTAACAAAGGACTGGAGTGCATCGTTCAACTGTCTCACCGCCTGGTCGACGGCGTTCACCTCGGCAGCCGTCACATCCAGCAAGATGTCGGGAGGGTCGGGTGGGCCTTGAGGGTCGTCACTGCCGCATGACGAGAGCGCGACAAGAACCGTGGGAACCAGTAAGAATCCCATCACGCTTCGCTGGGTCATTTGACTGCCTCCTGGGGGACTATCGACACTACCGGAACGATGAGCGTGCGATAATAGCGAAGAGCCGAGCGTGGCGCACCACCGTGTGCGCCGTTGGCTCACGTCGGGCCGATATCGGCTCCGTCGGACCTCCGAGGTGCTCTTGCCGCCTTTGACTGCCTTGCCTAGTCTAGCGCTTGTTCCCCTGGGGCTCCGTTTTTCCTCTTACCAAGCCAGGAGGCACACATGAAGGCTCCCCGGTCGTTCGCTATTGCTGCCGCTGCGCTGGCGCTCGTATCCCTCATCTCTCCGTCCCAGGCGCGGGCACAGAGCAACTCCAGCTTCTACGTCACGCCGTGGATCGGTGTCGGTTTCTACGCGGGAAGCGTGGGTCTGGAGATCAGCGATCCCGTGCTCTCGGCCGAGAAAGCCAAGCTCAGCAATGCGCCGGCGTACGGTCTGTTCATAGGTGGACGAGTCAGCAACTTGATTATAGAGGGCGTTTTCTCGCTCCAGCCATCTACAGTGCTTGTGGAGGGTACGATTGCGGACGGGACGCTTCTCACGGGTTATGGGGTGACGACGCTGATATACGGAGGGAACGTGGGGTACGCCTTCTCGACCTCGAAGACCAGCGTGGTTCCCTACCTCTCAGCAGGTGCCGGAGGGATCAGCATCAGTCCCGACAAGATCGCGGAATCGCTCGCGACCAGTCCAACTACAGAAACCAGCTTCATGTTCAATTTCGGTGGCGGTCTGGAGATCCCGATCAAAGACACCGTACAACTCCGTTTAGATGTACGTGATTACATAGGCTCATTCCGTGGTGAGTTTGCGCCGTTCCCAGCCTTTGAGGAGCTCGGCGGAGAGAAGTCCTCTCTGCACAACATCATTATTGCCGCTGGAGTGACTTTCCGGACACAGTAAGCGACGTGACGTGAGAGTCTGGCATGCGAGCGCGGCCGATCCGCCGGGGACGTTCTCGACGCTGAACTCAGCCTCCAAGGCACGCTCAGAGCATCGGGAGGGGCGAGTCGGGCCATGATCGAGTGTCCCAGGTGCGACGCCCAGAACCCGGATTCGGCGGCGTACTGTCAACAGTGCTCGCTGGGGCTCGACCAGCCGGGGGTCGATTCCGATCCCCTCGTCGGGAAGATATTCCACCGCAAGTTCAGGATCCTTAGCCGCATCGGAACCGGCGGCTTCGGGACCGTCTACCGAGCTCGCGATGAGGACCTCGACCACGTCGTCGCCCTCAAGGTCGTGCACCGGCACGTCGTGGCCCATCCCAAGCAGATCAAGCGCTTTCGGCAGGAGGGCCGAGTGCTTCGTCTCCTGGGCGACAGCACGCGCCACGTGCCGACGCTCTACGGCTACGGTCAGGACGATGAGACCAAGCTCTGGTATCTCTGCCTCGAGCTCCTGGACGGCAGCACGCTCCGCCAGATCATCGTCAAAGACGGAGTGTTCGACGAGGAGCGAGCCGTCGACGTGATTCGACAGGTGTGCGCCGCGCTTGGAACGGGGCACGGTCTGGAACCCCCTGTCGTCCACAGGGACCTCAAGCCGGACAACGTCATGGTGCTGCGGCGGGACGGCCGCGATCACGTCAAGATCCTGGACTTCGGCATCGCCAAGGTCGTCGGACACGACAGCCTGACGGACGTAGGGCAGGGGTTGGGCTCCTATGGCTACATGGCGCCCGAACAGGTCCGCGGCGAAGACATCGATGCACGCACCGACCTCTTCGCTCTCGGGGTTACGTTCTACAACATCCTCACCGGGCGCGACCCGTGGCTCGGCCGGAAGGTCGGCACGCCGCTTTCTCAGTCCGACCAGTTGAAGATCCTCGACCGTAGCCGCCATAACGACCCGATTCCACCACAGAACACTGATGTCGACGTGTCGGCGGACCTCGCTGCCGCGCTTCTCAAGCTGCTTCATAAGGATCCGAACGAACGATTCCAGACGGCAGACGAGCTCGATCGGGTGCTCGAGCAAATGCAGCTCAGCGCCGGCGTGCCGTACGGTGGCAGACTGGCCGTCAAGAGCCTCCCGACCGGCGCCGAAGTGGTCCTGAAGCGGGGTGCTGCCACGCAGGCGAAGGGACGAACCCCGTGGGAGGTTGGACCTCTCCCGCCGGGTACATACCAGATCAAGCTCCGAGCGAAGAACTGCGAGCCGGTGACCGCGGAAGTCCGGATCATCGAGGACGCGGTCAGCGAGATTGAAATCCCGCTTCAGCGGCGTGCTTCCTCGGGGGAGCGTCTGGGAGCCAGTCTTTCGAGGCTTCTCGGTTCGGCGAGTTCTTCGGGTAGAAAAGCGGCCTCCAGAGTAGCCGCGGGAGGCGGACGCGCCGTGGGTGAGGCTGGGACCGGGCTGGCGTCAGCCGGAAAAACGGTTGCTTCAGCACTGCCCTGGGGAAAGATCAGCCTCGCGACCTTCCTCCTGCTGATTACTGGGAGCGTCGTCTATTTGTTGGCGTTTGGCCCGCTTCGAAAGCCGGCGCAAGACCTCGTTGATCGGGTGGTCGATCTCTTCACCCCCCCTGAGGAGATCTCCTCGGGAGTCTTCCTCGCCAGCCTTGCAAGCGGTGAGGTTCTGGAAGTGACCGTCAGGGAGGGGGGAGGTCTCGAGGCGCTCGTCTCGGAGGGCGAGGCCAGTGAACAGAAGCGGATCGTGCTCGCTGGTATGGGCTTCCAGGAATTGATGAGGGCCGTGCGGCAGTATGATGCGCAGCTGACTTCGAGGGGCGACGCTCACCTCAGGATCAATGCGCTGAGGGAGTCTGGCGACGGCGCTCCAGACGCCAGGATATCAGTGCGATCGGCGGTTGGCGGATGCGCTCCCTGCGCTTTCGATCGAGCAGAGGAACTCCCGCCCGACTGGTACGTGGTGAGCAACGACACGGAAGAGTGGCTCGTCCGCTCCGCCCTTGTCACCTCGTCGCCGGGCGGCGGACAGGAATCGCTGAGCCTGCCTGACACGGTCTTTCTCGCCGGCGGCACAACGACGGAGATCGAGCTGAAACTGGCGAGCGTTACCGGCATTAACCTCAATTCGCTGCTGCAGGGCGCCCTACTGCACCTAAGAGGCGGCCGTCGGGATTCGGCGATTGCTTACCTAGGTCAGATCGAGCAAATAGACGAGAGCGGCCCAGAAGCCGGCACCCTAAGGACGGAGATCGCGGACGACTATGTCGCGGAGGCGAAGCCGGCGCTCGAGCGTCAGCTTTGGCCACAGGCCGTTACAGCGGCCGAAAGCTGCCTGGGCTTTGCTGCCGGTCGCGCGGAGTGCTCGGCCATCCGAGATTCGGCGGTCAGCGCACAGAGACGCGAAGACCAGGAGCTTCTGGCCCAGCGACGACCGCTCCCTCGGAATGACGAGTCGCCGCGGGAGCAGGGCGCACCCCCGGCCGTTCCTACTCCGAGCGAAGAAGCGCCCCCGATCGAAGAGCCCGATGCGCCGGAGAGTGCGGTAGCTGCGCTGCAGGGCACCTGGGTGTTCGTCGACCGATTGCAGGAGCGGGAGGTCGAATGCACGCTGACTGTCAACACCATTGAGCTTATCGCCGATGGAGAGCAGCTGACCGGCCAGAACAGCGGGGAAGACTTGTGTGGAATCGATGAACGCAGCCTCGTCCTGCAGCTGCGCGGGAGGATTAACCCGGATAACGGGCGACTTGAGTTCCGAGGTGAGCGCGGTGACGACACCTGCAGTTACATAGGCACACGGTCGTCCGCGCGTGAATGGGGCGGCGAGGTCGCATGTGATACTGGTAGAAGGGGAACATGGAGAATTCGAAGAAGCTAACGGGTTTTCGGATACGCGATTCACGAGGCGGGCGGCAGCCGCTCAGGACGGCGGTTCGCCGGGTTCACCCTGATGTGGTGGCGACCATGGTGGTGGCCGCAGTGACCGTAGCCTGCAGCGTGAAAGTCCGGGAAGCCGGGTTCCAACGGGAAGCCGAGCAAGGACTGCGGGGCTATTACGAGCAGGAGCTCGAGGGTTCCTGGATTCCCAGCTCCGACATCGAGTACGTCAGCCTGGGGCAGAGGGACACCGTTCCGTTAACCGTGATGATCGCGGGGGGACAGGTCGCCGGAGTGCTGGGATCGTGCGATGACGACTGCGTCGACCTGAACATCGATGTGTTCGACTCGGATGGTTTCCGAGTCCCGCCCGAAACGGGCGGCCCCGGCACCGACAAGTATCCGTTTGCTCAGTTCACGGCCGAAGATTCAACCACCTACCGCGTCAGAATAGGGATGGCGGAGTGCATCGACGAACCGTGCTCGGTTGCGTATTGGGTGATGAGGGACCGATCCGGCTCCGGTCAAGCCGTATCAGAGCTGGTGGACTACTTCGGTGATCAGAGAGCAGCCGGTTGGGCGGCGAGCTCGATCATTCAGACGAGCAATCTGGGCCACCGCCAGAGCGTCAGACGCAGCCGGGTGTTCCAGAGAGGACGTACGGCGGGCGCGCTTGCCGTATGCGATTCGACCTGTGTCGACCTGGACATCCAGGTGTTCGACGCGGATGGTTTCCGGGTGCCCATCGAGGAAGAAGCGCCCAGAGGGGCGCGATTCCCGTTCGTGTCTTTCAGGGTCGAAGAAACGGGCACCTACGACTTTCAATTCGGCATGGCCGAGTGCAAACGCGATCCGTGCGCTTTCGCGTTTCTGCTCGTGGAGAAGGAGGAGGCGGACTGACGTTGGGTTCATCGTGTCTGCTCGTTCGCCCTGACTCCGAACGCCGCTGGAGAGCCCCTTGAAGATCGAGATCGCCGGCGTTACCGACGTCGGCCTCAAGCGCGGAAACAACGAGGATGCGCTGCTCCTCTGGGACCTCTCCGGTGACAGACAGATCGATCCCGGCAACGCCATCAGCTTGGCGGGGCAGACCGCCCTGCTACTCGCGGTGTCGGATGGCATGGGAGGGCAGGCCGCCGGTGAAGTCGCCAGCAACCTGGCGTTGGAGTCGCTCAGGCGGTACGCGATGCGTGACTTCGCGTCGCAATCCAAAGGTGCGGGCAACGACATAGAGGTTTGGCTGGCTCAGGGAGTGGAGGAGGCCAACCTCCAGGTACTGGCCGAGAGCCAGGCCCAGCCCGAACGGGCACGCATGGGTGCGACGCTGAGCGTGGCGGCGATTCTGGGCGACGAACTGGGTGTGGTACACGTCGGTGACAGCCGGATCTACCTTCTGCGGGAGAGCCGCCTCCGGCAGCTCACGGTCGACCAGACTCGCGTGCAACAACTGGTCGCGCGAGGCCATATCTCCTCGGAGCAGGCTCGCAAGCACAGCGAGCGCCATTTCCTGCTGCAGGCGATCGGCATCAGCGACCATGTGGACGTGGATGGCATGGTCGTCACAATGAAGGCCGGCGACCGACTGCTGGCGTGCAGCGACGGCCTCCATGGACTGGTTGCTGATAACGAGATCGGCAAGGTCTTGGGCTCGTCGAGTTCGCCCGCCGAGCAGTGCAGCCGCCTCGTGGTGATGGCGAAAGAGGAAGGCGCGCCCGACAACGTCACCGTCGTCGTCGCGCACGTTTCCTGAGGATCGGAGCATGGGTGCGAAGCTAGTCTTCTTGAGTGGCGAGAATCGCGAACCCGGAGACGCCCAGGTCGTGCTCGGAGAAAGCACCCTGCGGATCGGACGCCATCCGGATGAAGATCTGTCGCTTCCCGAGGAGCCGGTGTCGGAGAACCACTCACGCATCCGTTGGGAGGACGGCCGCTACATCCTGAAAGACGTCGGGAGCCGCTCCGGAACGTTCGTCAACGACCGCAAGATTGACGAGTATGTGCTCCAGACGGGTGACTTAGTCGAATTCGGCCTCGGAGGTCCGCTGGCGAGATTCGAGATGAAGGGGGAGGGCGAGGGCGACAGCTACCTGTCGGTCCTATCCAGCGCCGTGCAGGCGGCAATCAAGCCCGAGGCGGACGACAGCTAGCCTCGCGCTGTCGTCCGCTAGCAGTCCGGGTTTCTCAGACTCTGCTCCACCCACGCGACCGGGCCATCGAAGCGCAACACCCGAACGATCTCGACCGGATACGTCTCACCGGCGAACCGGCCGCACCCCGTGGTCGTCTGAACGACCACATCCAGAACGTCTTCGGAATCGTCGTCCGCCGTGAGCTGTCTCCTTACGCCGAGGCTATCGATATGGATTCGGTCTCCCGTGGCCATTTGGCCGGCAGCTGCCACGAGGACCATCTGCTCTGAGAAGTCCACGGTTGGGAGTGGTGGTGGGTCGGCTCGCCTGGACGTGGCCCGGTTCCAAACGTCTTCCCAGCTCCTTTGATCGCGCACGACGAGCCGGACCGAGTCGGGAATCCCTCCCGAGTCATCGTAGTACAGCTGAGCCGGTGGTGGGAACGTCGGGATGCTGGGCGCGCCGCCGCCGCCACCGCCACATCCGAGTGCGAGTGAAAGGACCACCCAGATGGGCACGCGTCTACAGTGCCTGATTGAACCGGTTCCGACGCCTTTACGAACTATCGTCAACATGTTGGCAGTCCTCAGTGAATTATCTGGCGACCGGTTGCGGGCAACTGAGGCCGTCGAAGAATCCCGCCTTGAAGATGGGATTGTTGCCGGAGAGTCTCAAAATGCCCTCGAACTTCGCTCCGTGTTCGGGAATATCCCACACGAGTACGTACCTTCCGCCACCCTGATCGTCCCAATCGGCATCCTGAAGGACTCGGAACAGCGCCCACGGACCCTCCGCGCTGACGAGAATCTCTTCCTCACCGCCGATAAAGCCCGTTATCCGGGCTGCGCTGGCTCCCTCCGCGTCCCAGCGGAAAGGTGTTTCCTGGCTGAAGTCCTGCCGGAACTCAGCGTCTCTCGTATCGATGCGGATCCTGAGAACCGGAATCAACTCGGAGGTCCGGAGTCTGATCAGCAGATCTACTGCCGGGGCCGCCCCGCCCTCGTACAGGGCTTCCGAAATCCGCATCGCCCGGTTGAAGAAGCGTAGGAAGGTGCCGTCCACGCTAAGTGGTGCTCCGCTTCTCTCTCTATAGCGCGAACCCTCACGCGAGACCAGGTCTGCAAGCGCATCGTCGTAGAACGTCCAGAGCGCGGACTCGCCGGGCTTGAAGATCTCGTCCACTTCGTCCAGGGTGGCGTCCGTCGAGGCGCGCGGGTTGAACGGATACTTGGACGTAAGGTCGTTGAAGCTTCCACAAAACGCCCGTCCGGCGCCGTTCACCTCGCCAGCGGCAAGTCCGCTCACCCGCCGTCTCGCGCTCTTCGCCGGGGCCTCGAGGAGTCCTTTTACCTTCTGGCCCACCGTCCTCCCCCCCGCTTCGAACCCGAGCGAGATCTGATTGGCGGTTTCCTCCACTCGATCGGCGTCGCTGTTGACCGACTCAATCAGCTCCTGATCGGGTGATCCCGGGTCGTCCGCCACCCGCTCCATGGACGATTGGAGTCGCGAAAGGTCGGTTATCCACGTTGCGTTCGATTCCACGACGAATCGGATCGACTCTTCGCTCGTGTCGGGAGGCATCACCGAGTGTACCGGCTGAAAGAAGTTCGTTATCGTGTCTGAATTGACGGAAGTGTTCTCGGATACGAGGTAGAACATCTGAAGAAGCGGAGAGCGGTTTCCGCTCAGCTCCTCCAACGAGCGCGCTGCCTGCCGCACGCTTCCGAACCCCTCGTAGGAAGCTGACTCCAGGAACTGCTCCCAGTGGCCCACGTAGTCTGCCTCGTACATCTCGCCGAGTCTAATGGCGAGGGTGTCCAGCTCGGCCGGGCTGGGTCTGCGTCCGCCGGTGACCCACTCTTCTCCCGCCAGGTCTGCGACGTTGTCGAGCCTTCGCCGGACGAAATCCCAGCCTGGTTGAGTGAACCCCCCTGGCACCTCGTACTCGTTTCGGATCAAGCCGCGCGTATCGGGGACGGCCCGCTCAAGCCGTATGGCGTCGGCCTGGCTGGAAGCCTGCGCGATCATCATCGGGTAGAAATGCGACGCTTCCTGGAAGTTGCCGAGATAGCGGCGCGCGCCGATCACGATAGAGGTATCCGAGTAGAGGCTATACGGGTTTCCGTACGGTAGCTCGTCCGCATAGAAGGTGAACTGCTTCCGGACCGATCCCCGAATCTCCGTGTCTTCCGAAGCGTCCGGGTGTCGGCCCCGCCAGTAGCTCTCCAAGACGGGCACCATGAACTCATGCCGGCTACTGTCCGGGTAGCTGGCCATAACCAGGTAGGCCTTGAGCGAGCTGTAGGTCGACAGGTAATCGCTGGACGCATCCGGCGTCTCGGGCAGCCGCTCGAGGTACGCCGACAGGGGGTACCACACAGGCTCGTGCAGGATCGGACGATAGCCCGCAAAATAGATGTCGCGAGCCGGCTCCAGGAGCTGGGAGCCCCCGTACAGGCCCCAGCGAAGCTTGAGCGGAGGTCCTTCCTCCTCGTACTCACGCAGCCTCTCGAGCTTTGCCCTCAACGCGTCGAGCTGGTTAAGCTCGATCTGCGACAGGCTTCCGCTGCTCGCGGCGGCCAGCGGTCCGACGCCCTCCATTCCCTCGTAGACCTGCCTTGTCAGGCTCCGGTTCTGAAAGAACGACACAGTCGTGCCGAGGGTGAGAACACCCGCTACGGCGATTGCAGCGCCTAGGAGCCCCCGCCTGAGGAAGTTGACATGCGACCCGCCCCCCGCGATGCCCTGTGCGACCTCATCATCCAGGAACACGCTGCGGAAGAGCCTGTTCACGAAGACCCACTCGGGCACTCGTCGCGTGCCGGGACCGGGGGCGACCGCCGCAGCCTGAGTGTCCAGAGTATCACGGTCAAAGATCATAGTGGCTCCGACAGGAGCCGCATCGTCTGGATGATCGAGTGCGGGGGCGACGGCGGCGGCATCGTCGATGATGACCGGCCTCACTCCGGTGAAGTAGAACCCGCGGAGAAACGGGCTGACACTGAGCTGGCTCGGCCGACAGAGCTCGACCAGGAACTGGACGACGAGATCCCTGACTTTCCCGAACTCTCTGGGAAACTCGTAAATGCCCGCTCTGTTGGAATCGTCGGCCTGTTGGCTCAGGAGCTCGACGCGGCGGAGGGAAAGCGATGCGGACATCGCGCCGTAGCTATCGAGGAGGCGCTCCGACTCTTCCTCGGCGTAGACAGTACGCTGCCCGTCGCGGCGGAAGGGAAGGGTAGCGCCCAGCACTTGCCGAGCCGCACCCGGCATGCCGCGCACAAAGTCCTCGAAGTAAGGCAGCCGGTCTGCCTTGCTGAACACGACGTAGACCGGGAGACGGATCCCGAGCCGCGTGGATGCCTCGAGCAGGCGCTCGCGAAGCTCGCGGGCGGCCGCCGGCACCGACTCGGAGCGTCCGGCGTGCAACAGCTGATCACAAGGGAAGCAAACAACGGCTGCCCTGGGCGCTTGCCGGCGGCGCCCCAGCACCGCCGCCATCCGATGGGGACGGAGGTGGCGAAGCAGCCGGGACCAGCGATTCTGATCTCGGAGTAGGTTCCCTCCGGCTTCGACGAAGGCGGTTTCGTCCCCGAACCACACATTAACGCTTTCCGTGGGCAGGATGGCCTCGTCCCGGTAGACGCCGCCGGCCAGGAGCTCGGCTTCCACGCCGCACTGCTCCATCAACGTCGTCTTGGCACTCCCCTCGGCTCCCAACAGCAGGATCAGCGGTTGCTTGCCGACTTTGATTCCGGAGTCCGCCAGGCGGCGGCGGGCTTCGGAGAACATTTGATCGATCTCTTTCGCACCGCCGTCCTGATCCTCGTCGGCCGGCGCTCCCTTGGAGAGCAACCGGTTCACGAGGAACGCCGCAATGAGCCCGACGAGCAGCATGATGCCGCGTAGGATCCACCGCTGCGCTCCCGGTAGACCGAGGAGATCTCCCGCCAACCATCCGGCAACGGCAAACAGGCCCAGAGTACCAGCCGACCACGCTCTCCTCTTGGCTTTCTGCTTCACGCGACCAACTCCCTCACCCTCTCGACTCCGGGAAGCAGAGAGATTCGGTAGATCACGTAGAGCAGGAGAGCGAGCCCGAACGCCGCGCCGGCGAGCACGGCCAGCCGCCGGATCCACGGGTCCTTCAGTCCGGGCAAGGTCTCATCAGCGGGCGGCGCCCACTGGGGCGCAAGGTCTCCGGCCTCGCCCCGGATGCGCCTCATCTTTTCTCTCGCGGCCGACGTCAGGGCATGTAGCTCGCCGCTTCGGCCGGAGCCGTAACGGCCACGGAAGCCCAGAAGGAGGCAGAGGAGGTAGACTTCGAGCAGGTCTCCGACCTCCCGAGAGTCTTGTTGGGCCAGCAACGTCTCGAGCCGTTCGAAGAACACTTCGCCCGCCCGGTGGTCGCCGAACACCTCCTCCTGAAGGGGTTGCCGGGCCCAGTCGGCGAACATCGCCTGGGCCGAGTTCAGGACGCTTTCGTCAAGGAACGCGACAATGGCATAAACCGCCTGGCGGACCGCTTCGGGATCGTAGCCGGCCGTCCGAGCATCGCTGTCGGCTGCGAACAGAAGCTGCTTTACGTGCTGACGGAACGCGTGAGCGTCGGATGCCTGCTGTCGGTTGGTCCGAAGCCGCACGGTCACAGTGAACGCATCCTGGAAGGAGAGCGCGAGCCGGCCGATCGGTCTCACCTGGTGCTGCGAATACTCTGCCTGGCGAGCTTCCATCAGGTCACTCCGCGGGAGCTATGACGATCTCGAGTTCCAGTTCGGACAGGGCCTCGGGAGCGTACACGCCCACCTCGCCGATATCCGCCTCTTCCTCGGCGTCCAAGATCGCGCTCCAGCAGGGTCCGGTCCTCCCGATTCGGAAATACTCCGCCCCGATCCGGGGTGCGATATCAGCGGGCGGTGTCGGCACGTGCTCGAGGGGGAGGCCGGAGTGTGCCGACTGCACGAGCCGTTCGATCAGCCTCGTTGCGCAGACCTTCATCAGCCTGGGTACGTCGGCGATGACGCGCTCCCGGCTTCCCGCGACCTTCACCTCCAGGAACCAATGGGCTTCACGCAGGTTTCGTGGATCGGGAGTCTTTCCGCTGTAGAAGTACTGCTTGGCCTGCTCGAGCCCCACGCGAATGGCACCCCGAGGAAGCACGACCTCCATATGGGACCGGATGTGGCGGTCCAGCGGCCCGAAGCAGCCTTCGAGGTCGTCGTGATCGTAGAGCGGAAGGCCGAGCGGGCTGCTCTCGATCGAGAAGGTGCAGAGCGCCCCGCCCAGTCGCAGCAGCTCCGAGTAGACTTCCTCAGGGTGGGAGCTCTTGATCTCCAGGTGGTGGCGCAAAGGAGCCAGGCTGGAGTGGATGGCGTGCGACAGCCAGAAGCTGGCCACCTCCTCGGAAGCGAAGTCGGCAGCTGATTCACCCTGCGTGCGCTCTACGGCCAGCGATCTTGCCTTGGCCTCCATGACTTCGATCAAACGGTGTAGCATCTGAAGGATCGAGGGGCTTGCGCCGATCTGAAGGCACGGCGGGATGTACGAGCCGTCGTAGACGAAGTCGCCGGACCGGTCGCGACGAACTCGGGCCAGCGGCAGCGTGACGACGTCACCCAGACCCTCGTTGTCGAGGGCTAGACGGAAGTTCTTGCGGCCGACAGTCACGCGCTTCTCGTCCTGCCCCGTTGTATCGTCCATCACTTCGGCTGACTCGGCAAAAAACCTGCGGTCGCCATCGGCCGGAGCCTTTTCCAGAACGCAGTTGGCACTACCGTGCCGATAGGCCGGGATGGTCAGCAGGATCAGATGGCTCTCCCTGGTCGGCGAAAACGCATCGCCGATGTTCAGGGAGTCAGGCAGGAGATCGTCGGGGAACGAGAAGGTGAGGCCGTCCGGGAGAACGCCCCTCGCGTGGATCAGCTTGACAGTGCCGTTCAGGAGGGCCTCGTGATCCAGCTCCAAGCCTGCGAGGCCGTACGATTTGAAGAAGAGGCTGGAGAGCGCGAAGGCACCAGAGCTCTCGAAATAGCGGTCGCGCAGCTGAAAGTGATGCTGCGACAGGTGCATGCCCTCATGCCAGACGACAGGTGCCAGAAACCTCACGCGCGATGTCTCCTGCGACGACCCATGGCCGAGGAGCAGCGAGGGCGTTTGCCCGCCCTCGAGATTCGGAATACCATCCTAGCATTATAGTGAGGGCGGTTTACGGTGGACAACGCAGGCTCTGCCAGCCGCCGCTCCCGTCGATACGGCCAGGTTCTTCCGTCCCGGTATGAAGCACGACGATTTCAGACTACAGTACGAGTTGCTGGAGCGGCTCGTCTCAGGCGAGATAACCACGTATGCGGGGATGGACTTCGCGGGTGAGCCCGTGATGGTCCATTACCTGCGGGGTTCGCCCGAGCGTAACCGCGAGTTGCTGGGCCATCTGAACCGTCTTCCAGAGGATGGACGGCGGTGCGTGCGGGAGATGGCGGAGTTGGACGGCGTCCCGCTGGTCATCACGAGCGTCCTTCCAGACTTCGAGTCGCTGGAGACCTGGATCGCGGACCAGTCCGGATCCACGCGGCTGGCCGCGGCAGCCGAAATAAGCGGCGATCTGAAGCCGGCCCCGGCTGACTCGCTGCGGCCGACCGCAGGAGAACCGGAGCCTGACGAGTTCTCCGCACCAGAACCTCCCGGCGAGTACACGCGCCTATTCGTGTTGGGTGAGGCCGCGGGATTGGGAGAGGAGGCGGGCTTGGGCACGGTGGGCAGCGAGGCCGAGGCCGCTCAGGACGAACCGACCGAGGTCGCCTCCGGGGTCGAGGAATCCGAGGAAGGGGAGGCCGTCGCCAGACCCACGGAACCCCCTTCGGGCACCGGGGAACAGGTGAGCGGTCCGTCCGCGAGCCCGGGCGAGTTCACTCGCCTGTTCGCGCTCGGTGGACCACCATCAGAGGCGTCCAGCGAAGAGGCCAGCGCCGCGGAAAGCGAGGAAGAGCCGTCGGAAGAGCGCCCGTCGGGGCAAGACGACCGCGACGACCGCGAAGACACCGCCGTGGAAGCTATGCCTCCAACCGAGGAGCCGCCGCACGTTGACGTTGAGCTCGCGGACGCCGCGGAAACGCCCATAGGCTCCGCCGAAGCGCCGGGGGAGTTCACGCGGCTGTTTTCCGTGTCAGAGCTCGACCGGGAGGCCGCGGCGGCGAGCCGGCAGCCAGACTCAAGTTCCCCGGAAGCCTCGGATCAGGACGGCGGGACGACCGGCGCTCTCGACCAGCCGCCGCGCGAAGAGCCCCAGCCGCCGCGCGACGAATCCGAGCCGCCGGACGTGGACTCGGTAACGGAGCAAGGGGTCGGCGCAGATGAAGACGAGGGGATCGGCGCGGTTGAGGACGACGGAACTGAAGGGAGAGAGAGCACGGACACCGATGAGCCGACGGCGCTGGAGCCGAAGCCGACGGAGGCGCCCGGGCCCGGGGAGTTCACGCGCCGGTTCGGCAGTCCGGATGCCCCGCCGCAACGGAAAGAACGCCAGAGCTCGTGGCGGGATGAAGCTCCGTCCGGCCTCGAGCCACCCGGGAAGGGAACCGACGAGTACCTGAAGCAGCTAGGCGCTACGCCGCCTCGTCAAGCCGATCCGAGCGTGGCGCCTCACGACGCGGCGATCGGTCCGGCGACGCCCCCTGGTCCATCGACGCCCCCGCCGCCCGCGCCGTCGTTCACCACCCCTTCCGGCCCCAGCGAGTACACGAAGATCATCCGGGGAGATGCCCCGGGCATGACGCCGCCTCCCGGGCCGCCGCTCTCGACGCCGCCGGCCGCCGCACCGGCGTCGGCGCAGGACGCCCCGGCCAAAAAGCCTCAGCGCCGGTGGCCCTACATCGCCGGCCTCGTCGCGGTGGCCGTCTTGGCGTTGGGCTTGATCCTGTTCTTCGCTCTTCGTGGAGGGAGCGACGATACGCCTCCCGCGGAGGAGATCCCCGAGACCGAAGAGGTGGTCAGTCCTCAGGAGGAAGAAGGATGACGAGCTCGAGCCGCGGGCTGGGGAACCTGGTCGGCACATAGGCGGCAAGGCTGCGAGCCATCCGAATCGCATCCCAATCCGCGCCGGAACGGTCGAGCCTGAAGTACCGGTAGTCGAGCTTGACGGGCAGGGACCGGGGCGGATCGGGCACGTAACGCAGCGCGAGACCCTCGATCGCTTGATGGATCAGTCGATCCACCCGGTCGCCGGAGCTCACCTTGACGAGACGGGGCACATCCGCGATGAGCTCCTCGAGCTGCATGTCGGCGCTGATGGCCAGATACATCTCGAGTCCCTGCAGATACCGCTCCTGGTCGAGACGCGTGGCGTAGATGGAGGGTTCCTCGGTCGTCTTAAGCGGTAGCGTCACGTGGCTCTCCGGCACCACGGTTTCCAGAAGCTCTCGCAGGTTTTCGTCGAGCCGTGTGAAGCAGTCGGTCAGGTCGCCATGGTCGTATGAAGGCAGGTCCGTTGGCCGAATGGAGGTCGAAAAGGTGGTCAGGGCGCCGGCCAGGGAGAGCATGGCTCCGTAAAGCACCCCCGGATGTCCCTTGCGGGTCTCGTAAAGGTGGCGCAGGTAAGCCAGGTGAGAGTTCACGGTATAGAGGAGCCAGAAGTTCGCGACGTCGGAGATCCCGAAGTCTGCAAGCCCCTTCCGCATCTCCCGCCGCATCCCCGAAAGCCCCGAGCTCTTGGCCGACAGGAGCTCGAGCAGCCTTCTGGCGATAGCCATGAGGTGTTCGTTCGCACTGATATCCACGGCCGGCGGGATGAAGGTGCCATCGAGTCGGTACTCGCCGGTGGGCGCCCGCGTCACTTTGGCTACCGGGAGAACCGAGAAGCCATCCAGGTTCTCCACCTCGGTGAGAAGCCGCAGGTTCTTTCGGGCAATCTGGATCGGTCGCTCCGAGGCACCGGTGTTCTCGTCCCTCCTGAGAATGGCCTCTGCCAGGAAACGCGTGCTCCCGTTCTCTCTGTCGACCGAGACGTTGAAGCCACCGAGCCGACGCTCCGGAAGCGCCAGGTGCAGCTGCATCGATTCCCGGTCTTCTCCCCAATACTCGTCGAGCGGTTTCGGGGCGGGTGGAGGATCGGAGTCCGGCATCGAGAAGAGCAGACCGTCGGGGAAGACCCCCTCTGCAGCCGAGATCGCGAAGGCTCCCTGTGCGAGTGCCTCGCGGTCTATCTCCAGCGCTCGAAAGCCCCATGGGCAAAAGGCGTGCGAGGAGAGCCGGAACTCGAGAACGTCTTCCAGAAACCGGTCCTGTGTCTGAAGGTGCTGCGGCGTGAGCATCAGTCCCTTCGTCCAGAGGATCGGCTGCATCTGTCTCATGGTATGGATCTCCTGCGCGCCTCAGGAGTGCGGAACCTCCGGTTGGCGGGCCGCGACGTTGGCCTGACCGGACAAACTGTCCTGACTGTCCTAACTTCCATTTAGGCTTGGCGCCTCCGCAAGTTGTCACCCGGGCCACATCGAAGTTGGAGTCACGCATGGACTACGAGTCGAACGAGCCGAGAGTCCACCTTGACGCGGGAGATCTCCAGGAGCCCCATCGGTTCCGTCCATCGGAGGACACTCCGTTCTGCATAGCGGTTCTGGGAGATTTCAGCGGCCGCGGGGCAGCTGAGGCAACCGATCCCGAGGCGATGAGGACGGGGACTCCCAGCTGGAATCCGATTCGGGTCACGCCGGACAACATGGTAGAGCTGGCGGGACGTCGCCCACGCCTCGAGCTGAGCCTCTCAGGCGGGCAGGGTGACCACCTGGAGCTGGAGTTCAGGGGTCTCGAGGACTTTCATCCTGATCGTCTGTATCGAAGCCTCCCGCTGTTCGCGGAGTTGCGCGACTCGCGGGCGGCCGTGAAGGCAGGCGGTGCGGCCACGCTCTCGTTCGCGGAGTCACCGGGCGAAGCGGAGAACGCCGAAGAGGCCGCGGGGCGGCCGTCCCCGCGACCGACCGACCCGCCCGACGAGGCACGGCGAAGCGACGAGGAGATCCTGGAGGCGATCCTCGGAGAAAAGCCGGCGGCGAAGCCCCCGGAAGCGTCCGCCGACCGCGAGCTCCGGGACTTCGTGCGGGAGGTCGTACGTCCCCACCTGGTGCGCCGAGCGCCGGACCGATCGGCGGAGCTCGCGGCCATCGATCGCGCAACGGGCGCGCTGATGCGCACGGTCCTTCACCACGAAAACTTCCAGGCGCTCGAGTCGCTGTGGCGTTCGGTCGTCCTCCTGCTTTCCCGCACGGACTCGAGCGGGAAGATCCGCGTGTTCATCGTAGACGTGACAAAGCAGGAATTGGAGCGGGATCTCCTGGGAGACGGGGACCCGATTCGTTCCTGCCTCCACGAGTTGATGACGGCCCCCGATCTCGGAGCAGCGGCCAGCCGGTGGTCGCTAACGGTGGGCGCCTACACGTTTGGCGCGTCTCCCGGCGAAGCTGCCCTCTTGGAGCAGGTCGGAGCGGTCGCAAAAGCCGCGGACGTGCCGTGGCTCTCGGCGGGAGATCCTCGGTTGGCGGGTTGCACGTCCCTGCAGGCCAGTCCCGATCCCAGGGATTGGTCGACGCCCTGGGAGGATGAGTGGGCCGGAGTTCCCGAAAGCCCTGGTGCACGGTGGCTCGGTCTGGCACTGCCCAGCTTTCTGGTCCGGGAGCCCTACGGCGCCGACACGGGTCGACGGTGCAAGGCCTTCGCGTTCGAAGAGAATCTCGCTACACGCGGGGCGGAGGCCAGACCGGGCGGCCGGACGGAGGAGCGTGCGCTCCTCTGGGGAAACCCCGCCTTCGCCTGCGCTGCGCTGCTGGCCCAGTCGTTCGCCCGGAGCGGCTGGGGGTTCTCGCCGAACAGCGTTCTGGATCTCGGCCAGGTCCCGCTCGCCGGGAGCGGATCAAAGGAGGAGCGCGGCCCCGTGATTACCGAGGCCGCCATTACGCGGAGCGGCGCCGAACGCCTTGCCGCGCTCGGCTTTATGCCGCTGGCGGCGTTTCCGTTCGAGGCACGGATTCGGGTAGGAGGGATCCGCTCGATCGCTGCTCCGCCAGCCAGGCTCGGCGCATGGTGGAACGGTTGAAGGTCCCGCGTCACCGTGTTACCCCGTTTTTCCGAACGCCACGGAGCGCTTGACACCGCGAAAACCCCAGCCTACCGTCAAAATCCGCGGAACGGTCCCCCGGTCGTACGCCGTCCTTTAAGGCCCCCGGCCGTGGTGTCCGCGCCGCCATCCATTTGCGCCCTTCTCGAGGGACCAACTGACCAAGGAGGCTGGAATGCCCGAGAGCTTCCAACAGCGTCGCAAACGCCAACGTCCCGCACGGGTCAATATCACTTACGAGGTCGAGACCGGCGGTGCCATGCTGAAGCGGGAACTCCCCTTCATCATGGGCGTCATGTCCGACCTGAGCGGAGACGGGGCGGACGACCTGCCAGACGTTGCGGATCGGCAATTCGTGGAGATCAAGCCGGACAACTTCGACAAGGTCCTCAAGGGCATGAAGCCTCGACTCGAGTACGCGGTCGACAACAAGCTCGAGCCTGATTCGCAGGACAAGATCGGCGTCGAGCTCATGTTCGAGAACTTCGAGGACTTCTCTCCGGAGCGGATCGCCGAACAGGTCGAGCCGCTACGGAAACTCCTTGAAAAGCGCCAGGATCTCGCCGATCTGAAGGGCAAGCTCGCCACGAACCGCAAGCTCAACAAGGCGATCCAAGCGGCGTTGGGCGATGACGACAAGAAGGCACAGCTGAAGGACGAACTGGAATCCTCGGGAGGCGACGACGATGGCGGAAGCTGAGAAGCAAGAGGCAGCGCAAGAGGCGCAAGCCGCCGAAGTCGGTCTCCTCGACCAGATCGTCGAGGAAGGTCGCTTCGGAACGGAGGAAGCGGCGCGGAAGCGTGGTCGCGACATGATCGGTGCGTTCGTCAAGGACGTGCTGGACGAGACCGTTACGTACAGCCGCGACACCGAGGCGATGCTGAACGAGCAGATTCGTCAGATCGATGATCTGATGTCGGCTCAGCTCAATGAGGTCATGCATCACCCGAAGTTCAAGAAGCTCGAGTCTTCCTGGCGAGGGCTGCGCTATCTTCTTTCGCAGACGGAGACCGGGAAGCTCCTCAAGATCAGGGTCATGAGCCTCACGAAGGATGAGCTCATGGATGATCTGACGGCCGGCAAGGCGGAGATGGCCGTTGACCGCAGCGAACTGTTCCGGAAGATCTACCAGGAGGAGTTCAACCAGTTCGGGGGGACGCCCTACGGCAGTCTGCTCGGCGATTACGAGTTCGACAAGAAGGGCCAGGACATGAAGCTCCTGACGCGTGCGTCACAGCTGGCGGCGACAGCTCACGCGCCTTTCATCACCGGCACGGACCCGAACATGTTCGGGTTCGAGAGCTTCACCGAGCTGAGTGACGTCTACGAGCTCGAGAGCGCCTTCGAGGGCACCGAGTACGCCCAGTGGAACGCGTTCCGCGACTCCGAGGACTCCCGGTACGTCGCGCTCACGGCTCCGCGAATGCTCATCCGAGAGCCGTTCGGGGCCGACACCGTCCCGGTGAAGGCGTTCGATTTCACCGAGAACGTCACGGGGAAGGAGCACGACAAGTACCTGTGGGCCAACGCGGCCTGGGGTCTCGGGGCTTGCGTCACGAAGGCGTTCGCGCAAAGCGGCTGGTGCGCCCGGATACGCGGTGTGACATCGGGTGGAAAGGTTGAAGGTCTACCGACCCATACCTTCGAGACGGATCGGGGCGACATCGCCATGAAGTGTCCGACGGAGACCCTGATTCCGGACGATCAGGAGTTCGAGCTCGCGAAGCTGGGCTTCGCACCTCTCGCCAACGAGAAGAACACGGCCAACGCGGTGTTCTTCAGCGTGCAATCATCCCAGAACCCGAAGGAGTACTCGGGCCCCGAAGGTGACAAGGCGACGGCGAACGCCGTCCTGTCCGCCCAGCTCCCGTACATCTTCGCCGTGTCGCGATTCGCCCACTATCTGAAGACGATGATGCGTGACTACATCGGCTCCTATAAGACCCGCAAGGAGCTGAGCGACATGCTGAACAACTGGATCGGCGACTACATACTGAAGACCGAGGGCGCCGCCGAGTCCGAGAAGGCGAAGAAGCCGCTCAGCGATGCACGCATCGATGTGGTCGAGAACCCGCGCAAGCCCGGGACCTACCAGGCCGTCGCCTTTCTCCGGCCGCATTTCCAGCTGGATGCGGTGGACTTTTCGATGCGTCTGGTGGCCGATGTTCCCGAAGAGGCGGTGGGGTAGAACGGCGCTCCGGCCAGGGTCCGGAGTCCAATCCATCCACTTTCAGCAGAGGAGCTGACAGATGAACGGAGCTTGGGACGCATACCTCACCGTCGAGGGGGTTAGCGGCGAATCCCAGAGAAAGGGCCACGAGGGAGAGATCGAGCTGATCTCGTTCGACTTCGGCGGTGCGAACCCGTCGAGCATCGGGATCGGAAAGGGTGGCGGAACCGGAACCGTCAACCTCTCCAGCTTCAACTTCATGAAAAAGACGGATGCGGCCAGCGCCGAGATCTTCCAGCACATGTGCACCGGCAAGCACTTCCCCTCGGCCGTGCTGACCATGTACAAGTCGGCCGGGGATGAGGCTCTCGATTACCTCCTCTTCGAGTTCGAGGAAGTATACGTGGACAACATCAACTGGTCCGGCTCCGAGGGTGGCGACGGAATCCCCATGGAGTCGGTCTCCGTCTCCTTCGGCAAGGTCACCATGACCTATAACGAGCAGAACCCCGACGGCACCAAGGCCGGCTCGCACGTCGGATCCTGGGACGTCCGCGCGGGCACCGCGTAGGCGAGGCGGCGGTAAAGGGAATGCCGTCTGCCGCTGATGCACAGGAGTTGTACCGGGACGGCCGACTGGCCGATGCCATCACGGCGCTCGGCGAGGCGCTGAGGGACGACCCGACCGACCTCGGCGGCCGCACGTTCCTCTTCGAGCTCTTGTGCTTTTCGGGCGCGTACGACCGCGCCCGAAAGCAGCTCGATGCGATCGCCAGCTCCGACCCGGAGGCGCACCTCAGCACCGCCTGGTACCAGGAGGCGCTGCACGCCGAAGAGCAAAGGCAGGAGATGTTCCGCACCGGCAACCTTCCGGAAACCGGCGGCCCGTCAACCGGCGTCGCCGGTTCCTTGAACGGAGACTCGTTCGAGGACCTGCGTGATGCGGATTCAAGGGTGGGTGCTCGGCTCGAGACGATCGTGGGAGGGCGATATGCCTGGGTCCCCTTCGAGCATCTGGCGCGAGTGACAATCGAACCCCCGCAGCGCCTGCGCGACCTCTTCTGGATCCCGGCGGAGATCGAGGGAGCTGCGAGCTTGGGTAGCCAGACGAACGACGTGCTCGTGCCGGTGATGACCCCGTCGGCCTCTCAGCACCCGGACGAGCTTGTGCGCCTCGGACGGGTGACCGAGTGGGAGGAGCTGGAATCGGGAGAGGAAGCGCCGGTCGGGCAGAAACTCCTGCTCGTGGACGGAGAGGAGTATCCGCTGCTGGAGGTTCGCGAACTGCTCTTCGATGCCGCTTCCTGAGGGGCTGCTCGCACCCATCTCGGGCGATGAGCCCGCAGGTCCCGATCTCTCGATCAGCAACGAGTATGCCGAGGTCGATCGGGCGTACAGGGATGCGGACATCCCGCCCGCTTTGAGCCCATCGGGCGCTCTCGAGGCGCCCGACACGAGCTTCGCAGACGTCGTTGAGCTTGCCACCGGCTTCCTCGGTTCGCGCTCCAAGGACCTCAAGATCGCGGTTCTTCTGACCGGTGCCCTTATCAGGGAGGAGGGTTTCTCCGGCCTCTCCTCCGGCCTCGAGCTCGTCCGTGGCCTGATGGACGGATTCTGGGACACGCTCCATCCAGGCGTGGCCGGCCGGGCGGCCGTTCTCAACTGGCTGGGCTCGGACGCCGTGGCGTACGCGCTCTACCTCGTGCCTCTCACCGACAGCGGACACACGTACCATCACTACAAGGAGTGGCTGAAGAAGGCACAGGAGGACGGCGACAAGGGCAAGGCGGACTCGTCCGACGACGCGGGTGCCAACGAGTTGACAGCCGAGAACTTCGAGCAGGGGTTCGGAGAGACGCCGTGGGTCTGGTACGATGAGCTCAACGCGGCCCTGGGCCGCTCCGCGACGGCGCTCGAAGCTCTTGACGCACTCGGTCGGGAGAAGTTCGAGGCGGAGGACGAGAGGCCTCCCCGGTACAGGGACCTCACGAACACCCTCAAGCGGGTTACGGCCGGCGCCGAGGATCTGCTGGGCCGAAAGCCGCCGCCGCCCCCCGCCGAGCGCGCCGCTGCGGCCGAAAGCCGTGAGGCTGGGACAGCCGCTTCGGGGGCCGAGGCCGCTTCAGGGGGAGCCGCGGTGGAGAGGATCGTGGTCGCCGAACCGCGGAATCCGGACGAAGCCGCCGCGGCCGTGGCGTCCGCGGCCCGTGTCCTCCGCCGCGCCGAACCGCACAACCCGGCTCCCTACCTGCTCCTCCGCGGCTTCCGCTGGGGGGAGCTGCGAGCCACGGGCGAGCATCCAGACCCGCGCGAGCTCGTGGCTCCCACGACCGAGGTGCGAACCCGTCTCAAGTCGCTCTTTCTTGACCAAAAGTGGGACGAGCTGCTGGAGGCGGCCGAGGAGGTCATGACGACGCCGGCCAGTCGCGGCTGGCTGGATCTGCAACGCTACGCCGTTCTCGCGGCGGAAAGGCTCGGGGCCGAATACCGACACGTGGCGGCCGCCCTCAAAGGGGCCCTGAGGGCGCTGATCGCCGATCTTCCGGACCTCCTGGCCGCCACGCTGATGGATGACTCGTCCGCGGCCTCGCGGGACACGGTTGCCTGGCTCGAGAGCCAGGGCTGGACCGAAGGTTCTGAGGGCTCCGTCTCATCCGCCGGGCAGGACGGCTCGGCCGACACTGACGCGGAGCGGATTCTCCGTGAGGCGAGCTTCGAGCGAGCCGCGGGCCTGGCGCGGGCGGGCGATCCACAAGGTGCGATCGAGATGCTGATGGACCGGGCCGAGCACGAGAGCAGCGAGCGCTCGCGCTTCATTACGAGGGCGGCGGCGGCCGCGATCATGGTGCAGCACGGCATGAAGTCCGTGGCTCGCCCCATGCTCGACGAGCTGCACGAGCTCATCAACGAGCACAAGCTCGAGGAGTGGGAGCACGCTGACGTCGTCGCCGAGCCGCTCGGACTTCTCATTCGCAGTCTCGATCCGTCGGACGGAGGTTTGAAGGCGCAGTTGTACGATCGTCTGGCAAAGCTGGATCCCGTACTGGCCTTGCGGGTCGGCGAGGACGGCCAGCCCCAGAGCACTGGGCCGGCCGCGGCGCCCGAGCCCGCCGAGGTGGCGCGTGCGGACGAACCAGCAGAGGAGGACGTGGATGGCTGAGCCGCTCGTCCGCCAGTCCGTGCTGGATCGACTGATCGGGGAGAACCTGGTCTACGAAGGAGCAGGTGACCGGGGAAGGCCGCCGCGAACCTGGGATGAGTCGGTCAAGGTTCTGAAGCGCAATCTGCTTCGCGATCTGGAGTATTTGCTGAACGCCCGGCAGACCTCGGACCCGGCGCTCGCGCCACACGAGCACCTGAGCCGGTCGGCATACAACTACGGGCTTCGGGACATCACGCTGTTCAGCGCGGATTCGTCGGAGACCCCGGGCGAGCTTCGCCGCACGATCGAGGCGACTATCGAGCAGTACGAGCCGCGCCTCACGGACGTGCGCGTGAGGCTGGTCGAATCGGGCACGAGCACGCGCCGAAGGGTGGAGTTCTCCATCGAGGGAACCCTGCTTACCGAGCCGGATCCGGAGCAGGTGGAGTTCGACACCGTCCTCGAGATCACGAGCAGGCGGTTCGAGGTGTCGCCCCATACTTCGACCCACTCGACCGATGCGTGACCACGGTCTGAAGGACTACTACGAGCAGGAGCTCCGCTACCTGCGCGAGCTGGGACAGGAGTTCGGCGAGCAGCACCAGGAGATCGCGTCGGCCCTGAGGCTGGAAGAGGGTCGGGGCGACGACCCGCACGTCGAAAGGCTCCTCGAGGGCTTTGCGTTCCTGGCCGCGAGGGTGCACAAGCGGATAGACGATGACTTCGCCGAGATCTGCCAATCGCTCCTCAACATAGTCTATCCGCACTACCTGAGGCCGATCCCCTCCATGAGCGTCGTGCAGCTGGATCCCGATCCCGGGGCCCCCACCTCCGGATTCCAGGTTCCGGCCGGCTCGACGCTGGTCGCTCCGCCGGCGCAGGGCGTTCGCTGCCGCTTCCGTACCTGCTACGACACGACCGTGTGGCCGCTACAGGTCGCGGCGGCCGACTGGCAGACCCCGTCGGGCCTCGGGATCGGCGGTCACGCGCGCGACGCCGCGGCCGTGCTGAGTCTTCGACTGGAGACGACCAACGATCAGCCCTTCGAGGAGCTGGAGCTCGACACGTTGCGCTTCTATCTGGACGGAGACCTGCCCCTGGTCTCGGCGCTGTACGAGCTGCTCGACAACAACTGCACCGGGATCCTGGCGCGGGATCCGGAGGCGAAGGATGGGGCGATCTCTATTCCGCGAACGGCGCTCCGGCCGGTCGGCTTCGAGGAGAGTGAGGGGCTTCTCCCCCACCCGGGACGCGCGTTTCTGGGATACCGGCTGCTCCTGGAATACTTCACGTTTCCCCAGAAGTACCTCTTCATGGACCTCGGGGAGCTGGACCGACTTCGCTCCGGAGGGTTCGGAAACACGGTCGAGCTCCTCTTCCTCATCCGAGCGTTCGAGGGGGGCGGGCGACAGGAGATCCTCGAGCGCTCCGTCACTGGCCAGACCGTTCGCCTCGGCTGTACGCCCGTGGTGAACCTCTTCGAGGCCGAATCGGAGCCGATTCGGCTAAACCAGAAACGATCCGAGTACCTCATTCGGGCGCGCGGGCCCAAGGAGTACCCGTACGAGGTCTTCTCCATCGATGATCTCTGGGCCGTGCTGCCGAGGGAGTCCCGGCGGGTAAGGTTCTCGCCTTTCTTCTCCTACAGGCATCGCGCGGAGGCCGAGGTACCCGCGTTCTGGTACTCCCGCCGCTTTCCGAGCTCCTGGTTGGAAGGGGATGCGACCGACATCAGCGTGTCCTTCGTGGACCTTTCGGGTGAGACCCTCCATCCGGACTACCCATCCGGGGGTGCGCAGCTCACGGTCTTCAACGGTGAGCTTCCCCACAAGCTGCCGATCGGGCGCGATAAGGGTGACCTGGATCTCGAGGGTGGAGGCGCTCCGCTACGAAGGATTCGGGTGCTGATGCATCCGACACGTCCGATCCAGCCGCCCATGGACAATTCCCTGATGTGGCGTCTGGTTTCGCAGCTCTCCCTTAACTACCTCTCTTTGTTGGATGGTGGGGGAGATGCCATGCGGGAGTTGCTCCGCCTGTACAACTTCGGCGACTTCGACATCGGGGAGAAGCACATTCGCGGCATCGTGAGCATGGAGAGCGAGCCCTGGTACGCCAGAGTAAGAACCGAGCATGGCCTGAGCTTCGCGCGTGGGCGCAGGGTGCAGATCGAGTTCGATGAGGAGCAGTACTCCGGCGGAGGCATCTATCTTCTGGCCAGCGTGCTCGAGCGCTTTCTGGCCCTTTACACAACCATGAACAGCTTCTCGGCCCTGATGGCTCGCGTGCAGTCGCGCAACAAGACCTACACCCTCAGAGAATGGTCGCCCAGAGCGGGGGCCAGGATCCTGGTCTAGAAAACGGAGACTGGTTTGGACCCGGAGACCTCCAGTGTCGAGCCGAACGGCGCCGCCGAAGACCCTCGAGAAGAGGGAAGGCAGCTGGGTGCTCTTCGAGCTGATCCGCAGTCGTTCGCGTTCTTCCAGGCCGTGCGCATGCTCCAGCGACAGTACCCGGAGCGGCGCAAGGTCGGGGACTTCTCACGGCCGGGGGATGAGGTCGCGCGCTTCTCGGTCAACCCGAGCCTCGCGTTTGCCGCCGGCGAGATCCAGGAGCTCGAGATCAACGACGAGCGGCCCTCCGAGATGGAGGTCAACTTCATGGGGCTCGTCGGTAACCAGGGGGTGCTGCCGACCCACTACTCCCTGCTGGTGCGTGAGGAGCGAGGGGACCTTCGCCCGCTCACGGACTTCCTCAACATCTTCCAGCACCGCATGCTCTCGCTGTTTTACCGAGCCTGGGAGAGCGCCCGCTTTTTCGTGCCCTTCGAGCGGCGGGAGCCGGATTCCCTCTCCCAGCGGCTGCTCGATCTCATCGGGCTCGGCAACAAGGAGCTGCGTCAGCGCATGCGACTGCGCGACGAGAGCTTCCTGTTCTACTGCGGGCTTCTCGGCATGAGGCAGCGAGGGGCCACAGCGCTCCAGCAGATCCTGGAGGACTATTTCCAGGTGCCGGTGAGCATCGAGCAGTTCGTCGGCGGGTGGTACGGACTCTCGGAGTCTTCACAGTGTCGGGTCGACGACGAACCTCGGCTGAACGAGGTCGGACTGGGAGAGGGCACGGTCGTCGGAGACGAGATCTGGGATCCGCAGGCGCGGGTCCGGATTCGAGTGGGTCCCCTCGAGCGCGAGCGCTACAACGAATTCCTCCCCGGCGCGAGCGCCCACGTGGCCCTGGAATCGATCACTCGGTTCTTCAGCGACGGCCAGTTCGATTTCGACGTGCAATTGGTTCTGGCAAAAGATGATGTTCCCGGGGTCGTGCTCGGTGAGGAGGCCGAGAGCGAGGAGCTCCCCCTGGGCTGGTGCACCTGGATCCGCACGCGTCCCTTCGTCCGCGACGCCGACGAAACGACGCTGGCCCTTTAGAGCGAGAGTCGAGCCATGAACGTGAACCTGAAGGCTCTGATCGGGAAGCTGAACTCCCACGCGCGCAACGCCGTGGAGGCGGCGGCCGGCCTCTGCGTGAGCCGGACGCACTACGACGTCGAGGTCGAGCACTACCTGATGAAGCTGCTCGATGACAACGACGGCGATGCGGCGCAGATACTGAAGCACTTCGATGTAGATCGGGCGCGTTTGGCGCGCGATCTCACGGCGAGCTTGGACCGGCTGAAAACCGGCAACGCCCGCACGCCGGCGCTGAGCCCGAGCCTCGTGCAGATGCTCTCCGATGGCTGGATGTTCGGTTCGATGGAACGAGGCGCGGCCGACATCCGAACCGGTTACACGATCGTGGCGCTGGTCACGACCCCCGAGCTCCGCCGGCTGGCGAGCGGGATCAGCGCGGAGTTCGACCGGATCTCGGCCGAGACGCTTGCCGGGGAGTTCGACGAGATCGTCTCGCAGTCGGCGGAGGAGACCGTGACGGCCGAGGCGGTCGCCTCGGGGGCACCCCTCGCGCCCGTCAAGGGCGGCAAGCTCGACCAGTTCACCCTCGATCTGACCGAGCGGGCCCGTCAGGGATTGCTGGACCCGGTGCTCGGCCGCGACTTCGAGATCCGGCAGGTGGTGGACATCCTCACTCGCCGGCGGCAGAACAATCCGATTCTGGTCGGAGAGGCCGGGGTGGGGAAGACCGCCGTCGTAGAGGGGTTCGCGATGCGGGTGGTGGAGGGCGACGTCCCAGAGGTGCTCAAGAACGTCTCCATCCGCAACCTCGATCTGGCGCTGCTTCAGGCGGGTGCCGGCGTGAAGGGCGAGTTCGAGAGCCGGCTCAAGGGTCTGATCGAGGAGGTGAAGTCGTCGCCAACGCCGATCATCCTGTTCATCGACGAGGCTCACACGCTCATCGGCGCTGGTGGGCCCGCCGGCGGGGGCGACGCGGCCAATCTGCTCAAGCCCGCGCTCGCCCGCGGCGAGCTGCGGACAGTCGCCGCGACGACGTGGACGGAATACAAGAAGTACATTGAGAAGGACCCCGCCCTCAGTCGCCGCTTCCAGCTCGTCAAGGTGGAGGAGCCCTCCGAGGAGCTGTGCGAGGTCATGATGCGCGCCATCGTGCCGCGCCTCGAGAAGCACCACAAGGTACGCATCATGGACAGCGGCATGAAGTCGGCCGTGCGTCTCTCGGCCCGCTACCTCTCGGAGCGCCAGCTTCCGGACAAGGCCGTGAGCGTGCTTGATACGAGCTGCGCGCGCTTGGCGCTCGGACAGAGCGCGACGCCGGCCCCGGTCGAGAGCGCGACGCGACGCCTGGCAGACCTCGCCACGCAGCAACGCATCCTGGAGCGCGAGGAGGCTGTCGGCGCGGACCACTCGGAGCGGCTGGCGGAGATCGCGGAGGCGCGCGCCAGTACGGAGGCCGAGCTCGCTGACCTGAAGGAACGCTGGGAGCACGAGAGCGGCCTCGTATCGCGAGCCCGGGTGCTGCGCGAGCAGCTCGAGGCTCTGGCGAGCCCCAACGGTGACGAGCCTGAAGCGGGTGCCACCGCGGCCGAGGGGCCTAGCGAGGAGGCAGAGGACGGCGCCGCGGGCGAGGTCCCGAGCGGGGAGGTCTCGAGCGGAGAGTCGCACGAGCCGGGCGAGGAGGCCGCGGAAGCGGCGCCGGCCGGCGACGAAGCGGACCGGAAGGAGCAACCCGCCAAGCCCGAAGGCGATCCCGACGAGCTTAGGGCCGAGCTGGCCGACCTGAACGGGCGACTGGAGGCGCTGCAGGGCGAGGACCCGCTCGTGCCTGTCTGCGTGGATGGCGTGCTGGTCGGTCAGGTGATCTCCGGCTGGACCGGAATCCCGGTGGGCAAGATGATGCGCGACGACCTGGCTACCGCCCTCAACCTGGAAGGTCACCTCGGGGAGCGCATCATCGGGCAGGATCACGCGCTCGAGATCGTCAGCCACCGCATTCGCACGTCGCACGCCAACATCGAGGATCCCAACAAGCCCAAGGGCGTCTTCCTCTTCGTGGGGCCGAGCGGCGTGGGCAAGACCGAGACGGCGCTCGTGCTCGCCGACCTGTTGTACGGCGGCGAGCACAACCTCATCACGATCAACATGTCGGAGTTCCAGGAGGCCCACACCGTGGCGACTCTCAAGGGCTCCCCGCCCGGATACGTCGGCTACGGAGAGGGGGGCGTCCTGACCGAAGCGGTGCGCCGCCGGCCGTACTCGGTCGTGCTCCTGGACGAGATCGAGAAAGCGCACGCGGACGTGCTCGAGCTGTTCTTCCAGGTTTTCGACAAAGGAAGGATGGACGACGCCGAGGGACGGCAGATCGACTTCAAGAACACGATCATCATCCTGACGACGAATGCCGGCACCGACACGATCATGAACCTCTGCGCGGACCCCGAGACCATGCCGGGCTGGGACGGTCTCGTGAAGGCGCTCAAGCCCGAGCTTGATCAAAAGTTCAAGCCGGCGTTCCTGGGCCGCATGGTGATCATCCCCTACTTCCCGCTTCGGGACGAAGCGCTGGGGACGATCGTGCGCCTGAAGCTGGGGAAGATCGTCAAGCGGCTTGGAGCGGTGCACCGAATCGATCTCGGCTACGACGATCTGCTCGTCGGGGAGATCACGAACCGCTGCACCGAGGTCGAGAGCGGCGCGCGGAACATCGACAACATCCTGACAAACACGCTCCTCCCCGACCTCTCAAGGGTCCTGCTCGAAGCGATGGTCGAGGGCAATCCGCCGGAGCGCGTCCACGTGACCCTCGATGACGGGGGACAGTTCGCATACGTGCGGGACGACGAGGCACCGGCGTCGGGGGCGGCGCCGGCCTCTGAGGAGGCGGTTGCGACGCCTCCGACTCCGTGACTGAGTCCTCATAGTCGGGAACGGAGCTGCACAAGGAGCGGCATCAGACAGTACTTGGCCCTTAAAACAGGTGAGGACCTCCAATGGGAGACTATTCCCAGGCCGATCGCGCTTTCAGGGTCGACACGCCGCTCGGCGAAGACGAGTTGTTACTCGAGGGTTTCTCCGGAGCGGAGCAGGTTTCCGCGCCGTTTCAGTACACACTGGAAATGTTGTCCAAGGACGACTCGATCGCCCCGACGGATCTGTTGGGGCAACCCGTCAGCGTCGCCGTCCGCCTAGCCGACGGATCAGATCGCTTCTTCCATGGACTCGTAAATCGATTCCTGCAGCTGGGCAAGAGCGAGGAGCTGACATCCTACCAGGCTGAGGTCGTCCCCTGGCTATGGCTTCTGAGCCTCACGCAAGACTGCCGCATCTTCCAGCAGAGGAGTGTTCCGGACATCATCAAGGAGATCTTCAGCAAGTACTCGAATGCCGATTTCGAGGTCAAACTCGTGGGGTCGTATTCCGCGCGGGAGTATTGCGTTCAGTACCGAGAGAGTGATCTCAACTTCGTTTCCCGGCTGATGGAGGAAGAGGGGATCTACTACTTCTTCCAGCACTCCGCCGGAGGACACAAACTGACGCTGGTCGATGACGCCAGCATGATCGACCCATGCCCTGTGCAGTCGACCTTCGAAGTGGCCACGACGCCAGATGATTTCCTCGAGGAGGACGTCATCATCGAGCTCCAGCGAGAGCACGTCGTCAAGACGGAACGCGTGACTCTCCGGGACTACGACTATCTCAAGCCCTCGAACGACCTCGAAGCGACCGATGGATCGGACGCGGGAGGCGAGATCTACGATTACCCGGGACGCTATGTGGAGCTTGCGCAAGGTGAGTCGTACGTCACTCTGCTTCTCCAAGAACGGGGGGCCAAGCAAGAGGTTGTTCGGGGAGCGAGCTCGTGCCGGACTCTCACTACGGGCTGCAGCTTCGATCTGACGGGTTACTATCTGGACGATGCCAATCAGACATACTTCGTCGTCGGCGTGTCACACGCGGCTAGGGGCGGCGGCTACCGGTCGGGCAAACCGGACTCGGAATACTCTAACCACTTCGAATGCGTGCCCACGATGGTGCCGTATCGGCCGCCGCGCGTGGCCAAGAAACCCGTGGTAAAGGGCCCGCAAACCGCCGTCGTGGTCGGGCCATCCGGCGAGGAGATCTACACGGACTCCGACGGTCACGGCCGGGTGAAGGTGCAGTTTCACTGGGACCGGCTCGGGGCGAAGGACGAGAACAGCTCGTGCTGGGTGCGGGTCTCGAGCGCCTGGGCCGGCAAGAATTGGGGGGGGATCCACCTGCCGCGCATTGGCCAGGAGGTGATCATCGATCATCAGGAAGGTGACCCGGATCGACCGATCATCACCGGACGTGTCTACAACGCGGACCAGGTGCCGCCGTACAAACTCCCGGCCAACAAGACGCAGAGTGGCATCAAGTCCCGGAGCTCCAAGGACGGCACCTCGGCGAACTTCAACGAGATCCGGATGGAGGACAAGAAGGGGAGCGAGCTACTCTATGTCCATGCGGAGAAGGACAAGAGTGTCGTGATAGAAAACGACCGCACGGAGTCGGTGGGGCACGACGAATCGATCAGCATCGGCAACGACCGGTCTGAGTCGGTGGGCAACAACGAGTCGATTACAATCGGGAAGAACCGCACCGAAAGTGTCGGAGCCGATGAGAGCATTACCATCGGGGCGAATCGTTCGGTATCCGTTAGCAAGAACGAGACTATCGACGTCGGCCAGAATCGCAGCGAAGGGGTTGGCAAGAACGAGGATGTGAGTGTGGGAGAGAAGCGGTCTCACAATGTCGGGAAGGACGACACGCTGAATGTCGGGAATAATCTGGGGGTCAGCGCTGGCGACTCGATCATGATGAAGACGGGCAGGGCGAGTATCACGATGAAGAAGAACGGCGACATCGTAATCAAAGGGAAAAACATCAACATTCAAGGATCCGGCAAGATACAGGTTAAGGCCTCGTCCGATGTGAACATCAAGGGCAGCAAGGTCACCAACAACTAATTCTGTCACGTGCTTCAGGTCGACAACCAGACGCCGTTCGAAGCCAGCATCCTTCTCAGTGCAAACCCGGAGGGGATCGACACGCTCTATGCGGTCGTGAAGGGGACGTTCACGCTGGGTGACTCGCTGTCCCTGGCCGATGAGCAGGTCCCGGTCGCTCTGGCCGATGAATACCAAGGCGATCCAGGCAACAGCAGCATACGGCTGCCCGGAGACATCTCCCTCACCAAGCCGGGGACGGATGTCCTGTTGCTGGGGCACGCTTATGCGCCGAACGGTCGGGAGACCACGCACATGGATGTCTCCGTTGGAGTGGGCGCGACCTGGAAGACCGCGCGCGTATTCGGCGATCGGTACTGGGTCGCAACTACTCCTGGCTACGCCATCTCTCAACCGGAGCCGTTCGAGATGATGCCCTTGGTGTGGGAGCGAGCGTTCGGCGGTACGGACTGGGTCCAGGGGGAGCTTCGGGCCGAAGTCCGCAACCCCGTGGGCACCGGCTTCGCCGTGGACGGGGGAGAGCGGGCCCTGAACGGCCTGCCGCTCCCTAATCTGGAGGACCCGGCGACACTGATTTCCTCGCCGAAGGATAGGCCCGTCCCAGCCGGATTCGCGCCGATCAGCGCTCACTGGGAGCCCCGCCGCTCCTACGCTGGAACCTACGATGAGGCTTGGCAGAGTAACCGGGCGCCGTACCTTCCGAGCGACTTCGATGCCCGTTTCTTCCAGCTGGCTCCACCCGGTCTCGTCGCACCAGGGTATCTGCTGCCGGGAGAGTGGATTCAAGTGCACGGGGCAACAGCGGCGGGCGAGCTCGCCTTTCAGCTTCCTCCCGCGCTGGTCGAGGTGACGTACGTGATAGGCAGTGACTCGCCGTCGCTCCTGGCAAACCTCGATACCGTGCTGATCGAGCCGGACGAAAGCCGACTGATCCTGGTGTGGCGGGCCGATCTTCCGTGCGACAAGAGGGCGCTCCAAGTGAGCCACGTGCGCGCCCTGCTCATCAAAGCGGAGAGGTGAGCGAATAGTGTCCGAGCCGGTTGCTGTCGTGGGGGTCGGTCTGGTCACCGCCGTCGGCCTGAGCGCGGAAGAAACGGCGGCGTCCGTGCGCTCGGCTACGATGCGTTTTGTCGAGACGAGCATCATGGACAAACGATTCGAGCCGTTCGTGCTGGCCGAGGCGCCTGAGGACGGACTCCCCGATCTGCATCCCGACTTGGATTTCTCGGGCCCTTCAAGTCGTGAGCGCCGGATGCTTCGACTCGCGGCTCTTGCCCTTCAGGAAAGCCTGGCCGAGCTGCCGGCGGGACAGGCGCCGCTACCGCTGATGCTGGCGTTGCCCGAGCTGGAGACCACACGCCCGCTGGATCCTGAGGCCTTCCTCGGGTATCTGGAGGTGCAGGTCGAATCGCTCTTCGATTCAAAGTTGAGCAACGTTGCTCACCGTGGCCGGGCGGGCGGGCTCACGGCCATCGGCCGGGCGGCCTGGCTCGTACAATCCGGCCAAGCGGAATTCGCCGTTGCAGGCGGGGTGGACAGCTATCGGGATCTCTACACCCTCGGGAAGCTGGACGCGACCGGAAGGGTGAAGTCCGCCGCCAACCTGGACGGTTTCATCCCCGGCGAGGGGGCAGGCTTTCTCCTGCTGGCCGGTGCGAAGAGCGCCGCGAGCGACGGCGTTACCCTCCTTTCCGTGATCTCGCCGGTGGCCGAAGGTCACGAGCCCGGACACCTGGATAGCGAGGAGCCGTACCGCGGCGATGGGCTAGCGGGTGCAATTGCACAGCTCGTTCAATCCGGCGTCGTGCCCGGGTCTATCCGAGATGTCTATTCGTCCATGAACGGGGAAAGCCACTGGGCGAAGGAATGGGGCGTCGCCCTCGGTCGAAACGGTTCAGCATTCGAGGAGGACCATGGTATGCACCACCCCGCCGACTGCACGGGTGACTCCGGCGCGGCTAGCGGCCCGATCATGACAATCCTGGCGTCGCTCGGTATTCGAGACGGATACCGCGACAGCCCGACTCTCGTGTACGCCTCGTCGGACACGGGAGCGAGGACGGCCCTGGCCGTCGCAACAGCCTAGGAGGACTTACTTGGGCCAGACTACATTCGCCAACTTCCGCGGCATCGCGCACAAGGGAAGCGGAGGGATAAGCATCGTGTTTCCAGATGTCTGCAAGACTCCGGCGGCTCCCAGCCCGATACCGATCCCCTACCCTAACATTGGCAAGTCCTCCGACACGTCGCAGGGTCCGACTTCCGTCAAGACTGATGGGAAGATGCCAATGGTCAAGGGCGCGAAGTACTCGCGCTCGATGGGGGACGAACCCGGAACGCTCGGTGGCATCCTCTCCAGCGTCAACATGAGCTTCTGCGAGTTCATGATGTACTCCTTCGACGTAAAGTTCGAGGGCAAGAACGTGTGTCGGCTGGGAGACCCCCTGTTTCACAATAAGAAGAACATGATGGGTTGAGGCCGTACGACACAGGTCAAGGAGAATTGAGGAGTTATGACAGAAGGTCTCGAGACAATCGCTGTAGCCATACACGCTCCCGACAATCCTGAATGCCCGTTTTGCCCGGGAGAGAAGGAGGGCCCCTGGACGACGCACCCTGGGAGTGCGAACAACGCCAAGGACCTTCGCCGCATCATGAACAAGCCGGCGAAGCTAGAGGGTCTCCAATCGGGAGCGAGGCCAAAGGATGGAGAGAACAGGCGCCAGTCGCCCGACTCCCGCAGACCCATCTATCGATCCAAGCGGGACGGTGTGATCCATCATCACAGCAAGTACGGGGACTACGGGGACCAGGCGCACCACGCGCTTAGCGGAAATCAGATTCTCGACGGGCACCCGATTGAGACCTTAATCGACATCAGTCACGGGGCTATCGACGAGGACACGGGTTACAGCGTCAACAACTGTGCAAACGGGGTCTGCCTGCCAGCCTACCCGAAGTCGTATGGCAAGCGCGGGGCGACCGTCAAATGGAGTGCTGAAGAACCAGAGCTGAAACATACCATCATGGAAGAGGCGATGAAGGCGGGGAAGGGACAAGCACACATTGGCGAGCATGACATTGCCTACGATCCCGACGACGAAACGGTGGCTAAGATCCACCATACGACTTATCCAGCGGAAGCGAAGCGTATGCTGGCCGAGCTCTACGATGTGATTACCCGTCGCTGGATTCCGGAATGCCCTTGGTGTAACGAGGGGGACCCACCCAAGAAGAAGGACCCTCTCCCGCCTCCTTATCGCGTCAATAAGTCGCTCGACGATGTTTCGAGCAGCTTGATTACCCATGTTACGTCCGCGCCCGCAAACTGGGAGTATTTCATCTCCCCCTACGCTCGCGACTATCACTACAAGATCTGTACCCATCCCAAGAGCCGCGCCGGATAGGCAAGACAGTGGATTGCCCAAGCTCCTCCATAGGAGAACAGCATGTACTATAAGCTCCTCGTATCACCACTCTCTGACTACGGAGTCGTGCGTGAGCCCGATCTGCCGGCCGACATGTCGTTCCAGGCAGGCGGTGTCATCACTGATGCGTTGCCGGAGCCTCTCCAATTCGCCGCGGATTTCACCCTGGAGCATGCGCCTACGGACTACATGGGCGTTGTCATTCCAGTGCTGTCTGGCCGTCTGGCCGATGAACTGACCTCGCTCGGCGTCGACAACCTCCAGCTTTTCGACGCGGTGCTCGAGAACGAGGACGCGGGCCTGCGCTGGGAAGGCTACAAGGCCTGCAACGTTGTCGGTCTGGTCTCCTGTCTCGCGGTCGAGGAGAGTCAGGCGACAGTGGTCTTGCCTCCCCTTCACTCTTTTGATCCGGCCGATCTCGTTATCGATTCCAACCAAGCCGGTGGGCAGCTCTTTTTTCGACTGGCCGAGGCTCCGCGGGTACTGCTGATGGAGAGGGCCATTGGCGATCGGATTATGGACGCGAGTCCCGAGTTCCTGGGCCTGGAGTTTCGGGACGTTGAGGAAGTCTAGACTCGGTCGATGCGGGGGTATCACTAGGAACTGACGCGCCCCCCGGTCGCTGGATGTCGAAGCCAACCTTGGTGAGAGGTGACAAATGGCCACAGTGCTTCCAATGGATGTGATCACGAAGAGTGACATCGTTCGCGCCACTGTGGTGCGGATCGACATGCAAGCGGCTTTGTTTGAGTGTCGTGAAGGCGATGAGGACTTCGAGTGCGAGGTCCTGCAAACCAGCGGCGCAGTGCCTGTACAACTGAACGTGGGGGACGAAGTGCTCGTGTGGCGCGTCGAGCCTTTCGATCAACGCAGCGTGATCCTCGGGAAGATCGGTTGGAATCGAGAGGAGACTGAGCAACGAGCTAACGCTGAAATACCAGCGGAGCTGGTTCTGGAGGCACGGGAGAGATTCATACTCAAGTGCGGCGACGGCTCGATCACGATCCGGGAGGACGGAAAGATCCTGATCAAGGGCAAGGACCTCGTGTCTCGCGCCGAGCGGGCGAACCGCATCAAGGGCGGTTCGGTCGCGATCAACTGAGATTGCGTCGCGCGGGGACCGCACGATGAGCGCGCCCACACTCACCTTCATCCCCGAC
Source organism: Gemmatimonadota bacterium (assembly GCA_039588495.1). Taxonomy (GTDB): domain Bacteria; phylum Gemmatimonadota; class Gemmatimonadetes; order Palauibacterales; family Palauibacteraceae. The sequence goes on from JBDGZR010000001.1 coordinate 47,004, forward strand.
ATCCTCGAAGAACACGTCGAGGAGATCGGCTTTCTCTGGAGCCAGCGCCGAGCCGCCCTCCGGTCACCGATCCATACAAAGCGAGACCTTCTGGATCTCGAAGAGCGGATCACAGCCCACCTCCAAGGGATTCTCGCCGTAGGAGACCGGGCCCTTCCACTCCTGGAGGAGACCCTCGCTTCTGATGATGAGTTCGCCGCGTTCTCAGCAGGCTGGGCACTCCTCCATGGCGAGGACGACGCGGCAGTCGACCGAGTACTAACGGCCTTCCAGGAGGCCGAGGGCGATCGGATCAACGGCCTGACCGACGCCCTCAGCCAGGCGTCGCTCGCCAGCGGCATCGAGCGGATAGATGGGATCTTCCGTTCTTCATCGGGCCTCCTCTCGACCGCAGCCGGCAAGGTCCTCGCCTTTCACTCGAGCCTTCGCCCGGACGATGAGCTTATTCGGTCGCTCCTTGCCGATGAGAATCCTGATGTCCGACGAGACGGCTGGCTCCTGGTGGCCTACGTCGGTGCCTCAATGGGCGCGAACAGTTATGCCTCGGCGATGCGCGAGGAGGGCCCGAAAGTGCGACGCGCCGCTATCGATGCTGCCGCATGGTGCGGCGAGCAGGGAATCCTCTCCGTCTGCCGCCAGCTGGCCGAAGAGCCCGTTCCTGAGAACCTGGATGCCATGCACATGCTGGCTGTTCTGGGAACGCACGACGACCTCCCTCAATTCAAAACCCTCGGCTCCTCCGTGGAGTTGGGATCCGAGCGCTTCGGGCTGCTCGCGTCCTACGGCCATCCGTCGCTCATGGGGCTCATTCTGGATGGGATCGGAGATGACGAAGGTGAAACGGCGATTGCGGCCGGCACCGCGTTCACTCGGATGACCGGGTTGGACATCGAGTCGGACGACAGGGTCCAGCTGGCACCGAAAGACGAGGAGCTCGACGAGTTCGAGATGGAATTCGTCGACGAGGCCTTCCTGCCTGACGAGGAGATGGCGCGCCGCCGTTGGGAGGAGATCGGACCGGGTTTTGGCAGCGCTGTTCGCATCTGTCGGGGCTTCGACATCACCCAGGGCCTGGATCCGGCGGTGCTCTCTACCTTTTATATGGACGCCCACTGGAGCTTGCATCTGCGCGCCCGATTCCACGGCCGATGGAAGGGTTCGCCGATCAATCTGGAGATCTTTCCCCAGCGAGCATAAGGTCAAGCAACCTGACGAGTCAGCGGTTGGCATGCTGGCCAGGAGGAGACCATTTACCCGCTTCTTCGACGTGGTAATCGCCTTCCCACCGTCGCTGCTGCACAGATCCTCATCAACCGGAAGATGCGACGAGGATCCTACATAACCGTGGACGGGATCTTCGGACGCAACACGCGTGAAGCGGTCAGAGGCTTCCAGCGCGAACGGGGGCTCAATCCTGACGGAGTCGTCGGGAAGGACACCTGGGCTGCCCTGATCTCGGGCGAGGGCCTCAAAGTGATCGACTCAGTGGACGTCACGAACCCCAAAGACATGGGATACGAAGACGCCGCGATCCGTGGTGCCGGGGGACGCCCGATCGTCAACTTCGGCATGTGCAACGGAATCAAGGACGTGACGGGCAAGATCCGGATGCGTGCGGGCGTCGGAGATGTGGTTCTCCTCCGTTTCCACGGTCACGGTGCGCCGGGCGAGATGGGGGTGACCACGGGAACGGGGTCCGAGATCAGTTCAGAGTTTGGGGTCACGTTTCTGGATAGCCTCGCCCGGTACCTCCAGCGGCTCTGGACGGTGTTTGCCCCGTTCGGAAGCGTGGAGCTTCACGGATGCCGCGTCGGGGCCGGGCCGGATGGCCGACGTCTCGTTACAGCATTGGCGCGTGCCTGGGGCGTTCCCGTTACGGCGGCCATACGCACACAGTACGGCGGCGGCTCTTCGACTTTTCGCTTCGAGGGTCCGATCGTGACCGCGTTTCCCGGTGGGGGCGGCTTAAAGAATTGGGCGCAGTCAATCCCGGTCCCAGAAATCTGGGGGATGAGCGTAGCGCGATAGGCACGCTCCGAGAGATCGAGCGTCGCTTCGGTCGGCAAGACTGACGGTGCCCCAACGTCAGCGATTCCAGCAGCTTCAACCGTCGTCTGTGACTTGGAGGCTCCAAGTTCCTTCTCGGCCGGAGTCGCATGATACGCTTCCGGTCACCCCATCTGGTGAGACGCTAGAGGCCGAGTAGCGGCACGGATCGTTCTGGCGGAGGCCCTCGAGGTCGAGTAGCCCGTCCTCCACTCGGCCGCTCAGCTGAAGCACGAACTCCTCGGCGGAAATTCCGCAGGTCTCCGTCAACGACACCTCACCGGAAAGCTGGGCGCCCGTGGCTATGAGACTCAGGTTCGCCGAGGTTCTCGTACAGCGAGCCTCCCCGCGCGAAAGTGAGTCGGAGAACCACCATGATCCTGCGAAGGCCGCCGCCTCCGGATCGACCTCTACGGCGCCGTCGCCGGCCAACTCATCGTCTGTGATATCGGCGGCTCCTGCCTGCTCGTTCCCCAACGCGCCCGTGGTACTTTCAGCCTCACGCGCACCGACTATCGGCTCGTCGCGCGGGCCTCCCGTGGCGCGAGCCGTCGACGACGCGCTCGCCCTCAGAGCGGAGTCTCGAATCGCCGCGCATCCGTCCGGGGCGGAAGCGATTCCGAGGCAGCGCTCCGCAGCGCTCCTGGCATCGGCCCACGCACTTTTCTCGAGGCTCTCCTCGGCACGCGTGAGGTAGGCCGCCGCAATGCGCGTTTGAAGTCGATCGGCGTCTTCATCAGTGGGATAGGCTTCGAGGGCCTCGGCTACCTGATCGAGCGCCTCGTCGAGACGGCCGGCCGCGAGGTGATCTCGCGTCTGCGAGATGAGAGTGGCGAGTCTCGCCTGCGTGGCGGCAGTGAGGCTGAGTTCGAGAGCCGTCGTCAGACCCCCGGCCAAAAACACGGTGCCCGGCACGTCGACGGGCTCTGCGCGCCCGAGCCTCTCCGTGCCGATGATGGCCGCACTCACGCCACCGTCTCCCGAACCGCTATCGACCTCATACCAGCCCGCCGGCAGCTCGATCGGCTCCTCAAGCGGGCACGGAGAGCAGCTGTAGTCGTCGGACTGAAGCGAAATGGCCGGTGTGGCAGCTCCCGAACCGGTCGAACCCGGCGGCGCGAGAATCCGCAGCTGTCCGGTCTTTGCCTCCCCTATGATCGAGACGCCCTCTGCACGTATGCGGCGGAGGAGCTCCTGAAAGCCGGTCTCGCCCCGTTCGACTCGCAGGGTCTCCCCGCCCGCCTCCTCCGTTTGCCGAGCCTCCAGTTCGCCGCTCTCCTTCACAACGAGCTCCGAGATGCGGCCATCGCTCACTTCAGCCAGGAAAGCCGGGGAGGATACGCTTTCGGCCGGGGAGAGAAGTCTGGCCAGCGGCGCGCGAAGCGGACCGACGGAGAACAGGTAACCGACGATCGCCAACCCGATAGCGGTCGCCAGGATCGGCGCCAGCGGCCGCCAGCGCTTGGACAGCCCGGCGAGGGTGGACGGAGAGGCGGCCCGGATCGCTAGCCGTGCGCCGACTGAGGCCTGTTCTTTTCCAACCTCGATCTGTCCCAACGCTTCCTCGACCTCGGCCGCCGTCTGGACACGCAGCGCTGGGTCTTTGTCGAGGAGTTTCAGAATCAGCGCCTCCAGCGCCGGGGGTATGTCAGGCTCTGCTTCGCTGGGGGGAATCGGCTCTCCAAATCTGGAGGTATCGAGTAGCTTCATCCGGGTGGACGGAGACAGGGAGTCTGCTAGCGATCTCCCGATCCACGGGTCACGGGCGGTGACCATGTTGTAGAAGGTGACGCCCGCCGCGAAGAGATCCGTTCGAGCATCTATGTCCTCTCCGCTGATCTGCTCCGGTGGCATGTATCCATACGATCCCATGCCTTGTCCCGTCTCGGTCAGGCTGTCGTGCCCCACGATCTTCGCGATTCCGAAATCGAGTATTTTGACGGAGTCTTGACCCTCCTTGCTCAGCAGCATCACGTTGTCGGGTTTGAGATCCCGGTGGATGATCGGCGGAGTCTGGCCGTGCGCGGCAATAAGTGCCGAGCAGACCTGTCGCATGATGTCCAACGCCCGCCCCAAGGGCAGGGCGCCCTCGTCGCGGATCAGCCGGCGGAGCCCCGTTCCGTCCAGAAACTCCAGCGTGAAGTAGCGGAGCTTTCGTTCGGGGTCTTGATCGAAGTCGTAGAGCTCGGGGACGTGCTCGCTCGCAGCGCTCAGCCGTCTAAGGAGCTGCGCTTCCTGCCGGAATCGCTCAATTTGTTTCGGGTCAATGGCGACATGCGCATGGATGATCTTCAGAGCTTCGATCGTATCCAGCGTCAGGTTGCGAACACGGTAGACCGTCCCGAAGCCGCCGGTGCCGATACGCTCGAGGACTTCGTACCGGTCGCGAAAGACCTGACCGACAAGAGGGTCCGAATCTGACTGTGCGTCCTCGAGTCGGAGACCGCAGCGGCCGCAGTACTGCGTGCCTTCCGGGTGCTCGGTTGAACAGCGGCGGCACGTAGTCATCCGTTGGTCTTTTAGTGGAGGTAATCCTGGCGTGTGCCGTCCATGTACTGGATACTCCAGACTTCGAAGCGGGCAGTCATCTCATCGGTTGAAGAATTCCGAACCCACGCGTGGCTGTCGACAAGCGGGTCGTACTTGAAGCCGACGCCGCTGTCCGTGAACGCTTCGCCAGGCGTCATCTGCTTATCGACTCTATGAAAGTGCTGCCACTTGGCCTGTCCGTCCCGGTCCGCGATCACGAAGGTGCCGCGTACGGCGCTGGCGGGCTTGGGGAGGTTGGACGTGTCCCACTCCAGATCCCACTGAATGGACCGTCCGTTTCGCTGCTCGACAAGCCGAATGTTCTTCATCTGTGGACGCAAGAGGTGCCAGGGGAAGAGGATTCCGTACTTGGCTTTCAGATAATCGGTGCGAAGCAAGGTCCTTCTTGCTCGCAGGGTTGCCAGCAGGACCTCCAGCTCCTCTTCCGAAGTCGCCCCGGGAGGGACGGCCCGCTTCGGATCCCGTATCTGCTCATCGAGGTCCGCCAGCTCCATCTCGAGGTCTCCGGCGCGCGACGCGTCCGGCTCGGCCAATTCGCCGACAGTCGAGTCGTCGGCGGAGGATTCATCAAGCGGAGATACCTGCGCCACGACCTGACGAATCTTTTGGAGCATCTTGTAATCGGCGTTGATCAGCTTCTTCGCTTCGGCGCTCGAGGCTTCATCGTAGTGCTTCTTGGAGTCTTTGATCTGCTTGTCGAGCCTCTCGAGCTCCTCTTCGACAACCTCCGGGTCGATGTTCTGCGCGAGCGCCGGAGGAGCCGACGCTGACAGGGCGAAGACCAGAACCGACCCGGCGGCTTGCCTGCTGCACGTTTTCCTCACGATCCCTCGCGATCTACTCTCGTCGACTGCGCTGGCGACGGTCTTACCAGAGCTGAAGGCTTTTAGGGTGCCAGCTGACGAGCTCCGTCAGCTTTAGAGCCATTGTGCACTAAGGTAAGCGCACTGCTGAACCCGTCCAACCGATTCTCAGCGGGCGAAGACGACAAAACAGCATCCGTCCCTACTCGATCCGGACAGCAGCTCCGGCCAACGAGAAGAGCGATGGGACGACAGCTCTCGATTTCCAACGTGAGAAGCGAGCCCACTACCGCAACGGAAAAGGGGCGGCGCAAGCCGCCCCCCTCCCGTTCTGCCGCTCGACCTAAACTGGGCTCTCGACG
>JBDGZR010000002.1:0-47319 GCA_039588495.1 Gemmatimonadota bacterium
CCTGGCGAACCGGTACAGGTCCTCGACCGTCGAGAATCCGCCGCCGGCCGGCCCGCCGCGGATCACGTGCTTGTACAGGTTGTTCTCGTAGCCGTAGTCGGAGCCGGGCGACGGATCGTACCCGATGGCCAGATTCTCGACGGGCATGTCCATGTCGTAGCTGTCGGAGCCGACCATGCTGGCGGGCGCGTAGATGTGCTCGCGGATGTAATCGAAGTAATTCTCGCCTGTCGCGCTCTCGATCACGACGCCGAGCAGGAACATGCCGGTGTTACTGTAGCGGAACTCCGCGCCCGGCTCGAAGGCGAGCGTTTCCGTCTTCACGAGCGGCTTGTAGTCGTCCAGCTCGCGGAAGTTCTCGCGTGAGCTCTGCCAGTATGTGTCGTTGAAGTAGCTGCCCAATCCCGATGTGTGAGTGAGCAGGTGATGCACAGTGATCCTCTCGGTGGTTGTGCGCGGGAGCCACGATTCGTCCACGTACTCGCTGATCGGATCGTCGAGTGACAGCACGCCGCGCTCCACAAGCTGCATGATCGCGACGGACGTGAACATCTTGTTCATCGATCCCAGGTTGAACTTCGTGTCGAGCCGGTTCGGCACGTGGAACCGCTTGCTCGCTTCGCCGCAGGCGTGGGTGAACAACACGTCATCATCTCGCGCGATGAGCACGGTGCCCGAGAACAGATCGCCAGCGCAGATCCGGTTCAACACGGTGGCCACCTCCTCGATCGCCTCAGCTTGCGTAAGCGACGGCTCATCCACGTTGGACGGGGTGCGGGCGCTGTTGAAGGCGAGGCTCGAGATGCGGTGATCGGCATTCTCATCGAACTCGAAGGTGAACGCGCGCCACGAGCCGAAGTTCGAGTCGCGCAGGATCACGATCACTTCGTCGGGGCGGGCCGGGTTGTACGTCCGAATGCTGTGGAAGCTGACAGGGCCCCACTGCCTGTACGTGGAGGCAAACACCTGCTGGTGCTCCTCTATCGGGGCGAAACTCCGAAATGCGGACGTCGCTTCGTCTTGTAGGAACTGCTGCACGCGCCCAGGGTCGCCCGAGTTGAACGTCTCGATCATGGACTCGATCCGCTCTCCAACGATTCCCTCCGGCATGATGGATTCATCGTGATAGCTGAGCTCGCCGGGCTGCTGGGCGGGCAGTGCGGGCGCGAACGCCCCCGCAAGTAGAAGGCACGTGAGCGTCTTCATGACTGTGTGATTCCGCGTCGCGGACATATCGAGATTCATATTCCGACCCTTTTGCGGACGGCGCGTGTGTGCGGGCAGGGGTTTACCAGCCTTCGACCCGAAGCTGCGCTCAAGCCTCGGGAGCTGACCTCGGGACCCGAGCAGGTCGCAACGTACTCGCCCTCACCGGTAGTGGAGTAGACCTTCGCGACGCCTCGTCGGAAGTCAGTCTTGATGGAAGCGTTCTTCCCGGCGTTGAGGTAGCATTCCACATCGACCGTGCCGAGTCGGCCACCTGCGCGGGATAGATGCCAAGCCGGACCCGCCCCGTGAGCCTCGGACAACCTCGTCCTGACCGGAGCCCGAAATGACGCTTTCCCTGCCGACACTGATCGGGTACCTCGGCTCGGCCCTCGTCGTCGCTTCTCTGACGATGCGGTCCATCATCAGGCTGCGGATCATTGGACTCGCCGGAGCCCTGACGTTCGTGGTCTACGGCTATCTGATCGATGCGTGGCCCATCGTGCTCACCAACGTGGTGATCGTGGTGATCCACCTGGCGTTCCTAGGGGAGATCTACACGGCCACCGAGTACTTTAAGGTCATCGAAGTGCGTCCCGACTCCCCATACCTCGATCTGTTCCTCGACACCCACGGTCCGGAGATCGAGGAAAGCTGGCCCGACTTCTCCAGCTACCGCTCGGATGGCCAGCTCGTCCTGTTCGTGCTGCGCGACCTGATACCGGCTGGACTGTTCATCGCGGATATCGAAGATCACTTGACGCTGAACCTGCGGCTCGACTTCGTCATCCCGGGTTATCGTGACTTCAAGGTGGGACGCTACCTGTACCGGACAGGGAGCCTGCATGACAGAGGGTTCCGTACCATCGTGGCAGACTCCGTCAATCCTCGGACCGTCAAATACCTCAGCCGGATGGGCTTTCGGCCAACCAAAGACGGTCAGCGAGGTAGATTCTGTCTGGACCTGGAGCCTCAAGCGGCCTTGTCGTCGTAGTGTCCCGGAGTCATGCTGGGTGCGTCGGAGGTCGAAACCGCGAATGCTTCACCCGAAATCCAGGTGATGAGCCGATCGTATCGTGACATAGGATTGATGCTCGCCCTCGTGGCGATCGTCGTGGCGGGCGGCCTCTGGGCTTCGGGCTACACCGGAGAGCTGTACCGGCGGATCGTGTCGATGCTCGGTTGGCCTTGATAGGCGTCGGAGGAGGCATGCAGAGATGGTCTGAGGCTCTGCTTCTTCAGTGAGATCGAGTGACGCGGTCGACATTCCAGAGAGGCGATTTCTGCGGCCACGCACGGTGGATCAGGCGCGCGGAGCTCGATTGAGTCCGACCACGACAGTTCGGTTCCGATCCAGGAACTTCCCGCCCCTGCGGCCGGAGGAGGAGCAGGTCAACCCGGGAGTCTATGGCGAAGAGCTTGCTCGATGGCTTGCAGGCTGCCTGATCGAGACCGAGAGCTTTGAACCGAGAGTTGATTTCGAGGACTTTGCCTGGCTCGTAGAGCTGCGTTTCCGAGACGCGATGGCCTGGCTCCTTTGTGCAAACGAGTATGGTTCGGATGACCTCTGGATGATCGACGCCCGAGAGGTCCCGCGACTCCTGGGCTGGATCCGGCGCTCGAAGCTCCCGGCAGACGCGCTTCTAGACCTCTGCGCAAAGGTGCACACCATCCTGGCTGCCGAGCCGAGCATCTCTGAGATCGAGTGGTTCAGGACGGGGAAGCGCGGTCAGGAAGAGGAGGGTTCGCCAGAGCCTCGCCGCTAGACTGTAGCCTCGGCGTCGGCTTTGGGCGACCGCCATCCCCGCAGTGCCTCCAGCTCCCCACGCTCATGGCCCCAACGCTCGATCCGAAAATCGAGGATCTCCCGACTTGCGGCTCCCTTTTCTCGCCGTAGGCTAAAGCAGAATGAGGGGTTACGCCCTCCACTGTTACCATAGAGTCGAGTAGGTGGTCGAACCGCCTCCGAGGGCCAGGCGCCCTGCGGTTGACCGAGCAGGACCCCTTCGAGACACTCGCCCCGACGCTCCTCGAAGCCGGAACCTCCTGGACGCGGCAGGTCACTTCCGAGGAGGTCACTCATGATCAGACATGCACTCGCCGCTCTGTCGCTCATGGTTCTGAGCGTTGGCCTCACATCGTGCGCGGAGAGCGGACTTCCAACCGACACTTCCGAGACGTCAGCCAGGGCGGCCGCTTTCCCCGGCCAGCTGACGGTTACATCCACGACAGGCGTCCGGATGATCGATCTCGGCGTGCTCGAGGGCGAGGACCCGTTCGCCCTCTCGACGGGCTACGGCATCAATCAGGCAACACAGGTGGTCGGCGTCTCCGGCAACTTCGCCTTCCTGTGGTCGCGGAACCAGGGCTTCCAGCAACTCGACATCGGCCCGCAGGGCTTTGCGGAGGCTCTCGACATCAACGAGCGCGGACAGGTGACCGGCGATCGCGATTTCGACTGCCCGGATCTGGCGATGGGGTTCATCTGGCATCGCGGGATGTGGGAGGATCTGGGGACGTTGTGCGGCCCGGCCTGCTCGACCTGCGAGGCCGGCAGCACCGGTCGCGCCGTGAACAACAAGGGCCAAATCGTCGGTTGGAGCGAGACCGCGCCGTTCGTATCGCCCGATGCCAGCGATTGGAACCAGCACGGCTTTCTGTGGGAGGACGGCGAAATGACCGATCTGGGCTCGCTCGACGGGTGGAGCGAGGCGTGGGGGATCAACGAGCGTGGTCAGGTCGTCGGCTACACGGCCGGCCCGGGCGGGCCGCAGGCGTGCATGTGGGAGAACGGGGCCATCCAGCCGCAGCTGCTGGGATTCGACTCGTTTGGCTGGAGCATCGCGGTGGCCATCAACAACGTGGGTACCGTGGTTGGCTGGAGCAACACGGAGGAGGGAGCGCAGCACGCGTTCCGATGGCGCGACGGGTCGATGGAAGACCTGGGGCGCTCGAGGACGGTTATCCGAATAGCCTGGCCAAGGCGATCAACGATCGGGGTATGATCGTCGGCGTCAGCGTGCCGGAGGACAACGACGACTTCGTCGGACGGGCCACCATGTGGGAGTCGGGTGCAGGACCGATCCAAGTGATCGACCTGGGCACGCTTCAGGGCGGTGACTACAGCTCGGCGTTCGCCGTGAACAACGGCGGCGTCATCGCCGGCTGGAGCGATACAGGGTCTGGCGAGTTCCACGCCGTGCTCTGGATACCATGACCTGCGATCGTATGATCGGGTGGGAGTAATCTCTCTCCCCACCCGCAGAGCCAGCTGTGCGTACCCCGCTCCTGGCCATAGGCTGGGAGCGGGGTTCTTCTGTTGTGCGCGTAGCAACGCACAGCGCGGACCCGGTCGAGGCGATACAAACCCCCTCGCCGCTGTGGACGCCCTTCTAAGCTGACCGCTCGACCGGCAACGGGCGGCATCGCCGAGCATCCGGGCGGTGGCTGGCCGAACAGCAAAGAGCTGCCGTACCCAACCGTATCTATACGCTGACGTAGCTTGTTATATGGCATATACTTGCGTGGGTTGCGGAAATCGGCGAGGTTTGGCCTGTCCTGCCATCAACCGCTTTCGTGTCAAAGAGGAGTCCTGTGAGCCACGGGCGGGCAAGCATGGCGGGGCGTGGTGACCCGCTGCCCAGCGAGAGGGTGTTGAGAGGGCTGGCAGGCTTCCTGGCGGTCACGGCAATCGTCGTTGGGATATCAGCCTGGCTTGGAGCAGACATTCCGGGACATTACCCAAGGCCCGCCGCAGGAATAGCGGGGCTATCGGCAGGCGCCTGCATCCTGGCCGGGGTTTGGACGTTTGGTCGCTCACCGCTGGTAGGAGCTCTTCTGATACTCCCAGTCGCTGTCCCTTTGGCTGTGTTGCTCGCCTGGGCTACCGTTCCTCCCATCGTTGTGTTGCTGATGCTCGTGTCTTGGGTCAGAACACGATGGGTTGCCACACACGCTGAGTAACAAAGCTCTCCGAACCACATCCACGCTCCTGATCTCGACCTCGTAGAGCTGCTTGATCTCGGCGCCGTGGGCGTCCTATGCTCCCAGCGACGAATCGTGTTGGCGCGGACGAGGCATTGGTGGTCGGCCGTGTATTATCGGGGGGCGACTGCCGAGAATGATTGGGGGATGACTCATGAGTCAAGCCGAGCAGGATCGGCGCATTGATTATGTCGAGTTCCTGACCACGAACATCAACGAGACCAAGAAGTTCTATTCAGGGGTCTTCGGTTGGGAGTTCACCGATTATGGCCCGACCTACACCTGCTTCAATGACGGCAGGCTCGGCGGCGGTTTCTCGGCCGCACCGGTGGTCGCGGCGGGCGGCCCGCTGGTCGTGCTCTACGGCGCGGACCTGGAAGACATCGAGGCCAGGGTCAAAGAATACGGAGGCAAGATCGTTCGGGAGACCTTCGAGTTCCCGGGCGGGCGGCGGTTTCACTTCGCAGATCCGGGCGGGAATGAATTGGCGGTCTGGTCCGATCGATGAGATCCGCCGTCCATTGGCTCACTCCTCCGGCTGTGCCGCGAGCAACGGCTCCAGCGCCTGCCACACCGTTCTCGCCACTACCGCATGGCCGGCCGCCGTCGGATGGATCCCGTCGGGCAGGTTCAGGGAGTCAACGCCGGCCACGCCTGCCAGGAGGAAGGGGATCAGCGTAGCTCCCGTCCGGCTGGCGGCGTTCGGGTAGACGGCCCGAAAGCGGTCGGTGTAGGACCCGCCCAGATTGGGCGGCGCCTCCATCCCCGCCAGCACGAGGCGGGGGGGTGGACTGAGGTGGGCCGCCAGCTCCAGGATGGCCAGCACGTTGGCTTCGAGACTGTCGGGCTCGAGTCCCCGAAGACCGTCGTTGCCGCCCGTTTCCAGAATGAAGATGGCGGGCGGCTCCTGCTGAAACAGCCATTCCGTCCGCCGGAGAGCGCCGGCCGACGTCTCACCGCTCACCCCGGCATTGACTACCCGGTACCGGTATCCCGCCGAGTCGGCCATGCGCTCGATGACCGCCGGATATGCGACGGACGGGTCCACGCCGTATCCGGCGGTCAGGCTCGTGCCCAGGAACATCATCACCGGCGCCTCGGCACGCGCGGCTTCCAGCGACGGGGCGCCCCCGGGAGCGGCGCCGGGGGTCGCGGGCGGTGGGGCCGGTTCCCTGGGGCCGTCGCCTCCGCCGCACGCCGCGAGGAGTGAGACCAGGAGCACGATACCCGGGTATTGGCGGATCATTCACCTCGATTCTCGAAGACTCTTGAGGAACGCGCGATGTTGCGATGTGAAGAGCTGACCCAGACCTACCTGTCCGGGGGACGCCCGCTCACGGTGTTGAAGGATATCACCTTCGCCCTCGAGGATGGCAGCTTCCTCGCCATCGTCGGACCCTCCGGCAGCGGCAAGACCACCCTGCTCGGCCTCCTCGCCGGGCTCGATCTCCCGGCGTCCGGCCGGGTGTGGCTCGATGGGGCGGATCTCACGGTCATGACCGAGGACGAGCGGGCACGCATTCGGTCTGCCAAGATCGGGTTCGTCTTCCAGTCCTTCCAGCTCATCCCGACGCTCACCGCCCGGGAGAACGTGCAGGTGCCGCTAGAGCTGCGCGGCGAACCCTCGCGGACCCGCGCCGACGAGCTGCTGGGCCAGGTCGGGCTGGGTGATCGGCTGGACCACTATCCCGCCCAGCTGTCGGGCGGCGAGCAGCAGCGCGTGGCGCTCGCCCGCGCCTTCAGCGTCCGGCCCAGGATTCTGTTTGCCGACGAACCCACGGGCAACCTGGACGCGAGGACGGGCCGGACCATCATCGACCTCATCCTCGAGCTCAACGAGGCCGAGGGGACCACCCTCGTGCTCGTCACGCACGACCCCGACATCGCGAGCCGCGCCCGCCGCACGATCCGGCTCTCCGACGGGCGAATCGCCGAGGATCGCACAGCCGCCTGATGAACCGCTTCGTTCGCCGGATGGCCTGGCGCGAGACCCGGGGCTCGCGCCGCCGCCTCCTCCTGCTCACCGGCGCCGTCGCGGCGGGAGTCGCCGCGCTCGTCGCCGTCAACTCGTTCGCCGCGAACCTGCGGGAATCCGTGACCCAGCAGGCCCAAACGCTGCTGGGCGCCGACCTGTCGATCTCCAGCCGCCGGGAGTTCACCCCGCGCGTGACGGCTCTGCTCGACACGCTGGTGGCCCCCGATCCGACCCGCGGGCGAGCGCCCGGAAGGAAGGCCACGGTCGTCAGCTTCGCCGCCATGGGTTACGTGGACCGCACCGAGGGCGTGCGGCTCGTCCAGGTCGCCGGTGTGGAGCCCGGATACCCGTTCTACGGGACGATCCGGACCGACCCCGACGGGGCCTGGAGCGAGCTTCAGGAAGGGGGACGGGTCCTGGTGGACCCGAGCCTGCTCACGGCACTCGACGCGGCGATCGGCGACACGCTCGCCCTGGGCGAGAGCCGGTTCGTGATCTCGGCCACGGTGCTGAGCCAGCCCGGCAACGTGGCCGTAGCGGCCTCGTTCAGCCCGCGCGTCTTCATCGCCGCCGCCGACGTTGCGGCTACCGGGCTCCTGCGCTTTGGCTCCCGCGTGGAGTACGAGGCGTTCCTGGAGCTGGCCGATCCGGACCGTGCGACGGCTATCTCCGAAAAGTACCGGCCCATACTCAGGCCCGAGCGGGCGGGCATCCGGAGCGTCGAAGAGAACCGCTCCGACCTCACCGAGGCGCTGACGCAACTCAGCGACTATCTGGGGCTCGTGGCGCTGATCGCCCTTCTGCTCGGCGGGATGGGCGTGGCCAGCGCGGTCCACGTCTTCATTCGGCAGAAGCTGGACACGATCGCCGTGCTGCGCTGCCTGGGCGCCGGGACGCGGCAGCTGTTCGCCATCTATCTCCTGCAGGCGCTCGCCATGGGCGCGCTCGGCAGCGTGATCGGTGCCGGACTCGGCGGCGCCCTTCAACGGGTCCTGCCCCTGATGCTCGCCGACCTTCTCCCAGTCGACGTGCGGGTCCGGCTCGACCCGGGGGCCGTGGCCCTGGGCATCGGCGTGGGGATCTGGGTGGCCGCCGTGTTCGCCCTCCTGCCCCTGCTCGGGATCCGGCGTGTCTCCCCTCTCGTGACGCTCCGGCGTGATGTCGAGCCGGCCCGGCGCCGCCACCGCGACCCGGCGAGGCTGCTGGCCGCCCTCGCCCTGGCGGGAAGCATCGGGGCGCTTGCCGTGCTGCAGGCGGGCGGGCTCCGCGAGGGGGCCGGCTTCGCGGCCGGCACCGGCGCAGCCGTCCTTCTCCTCTGGCTGGCGTCCCTCGGCTTGATCCGCGGCGTCCGCCGCTGGTTCCCCAGCCGGTGGCCCTACGTATGGCGGCAGGGACTTGCCAACCTGTACCGGCCCGCGAACCAGACCGTCACGGTCGTGCTGTCGCTGGGCTTCGGCGCCTTCCTGCTAAGCACGCTCTTCCTGGTCCAGCACAACCTGCTGCGCGACCTGAGGGTGTGGGGAGAGGGTGGGCAGCCCAACCTGGGCTTCATCGACATTCAGCCCGACCAGCGGGAGGGCGTGCTCGAGCTGCTGCGGGCGGAGGGCATCGCCTCGCCGACGGCCGTGCCGATGATCCCGATGCGGATCAGCTCCGTGAAGGGGGAGCCGGTCGTCCTGGGTTTGCCAGGCGGAAGTGGCGCGGCCGATGGGGGTGGCGCTGCGGACGATGCTCCAATCAGTGCTGAGGACGATCGCCGGGAGGGTCCCGACGCAGATGATGCGCGGGACGATCCTGATGCGAGACCGAGGTGGGCCTTCCGACACCAATATCGTTCGACCTACCGTGACACCATCGTCGATTCGGAGACGGTGGTGGCGGGCGCGTGGTGGAACGGTCCGATGCCGGATGCAGCGGGCCCGGTCGACGTGTCGCTGGAAGTTGATATCGCGAGAGAGCTCGATGTGACCGTCGGCGACGAGATCGTATGGGACGTGCAGGGCCTTCGTGTCGCGAGCCGGGTCGCGAACCTCCGCGAGGTGGACTGGGCACGATTCGAGCCCAACTTCTTCGCCGTCTTTCGCGGGGGCGTGCTCGATCAGGCGCCTCAGTTCTTCGTGACGCTGGTGCGGGTGGAGGATCCGGCGTCCCGGGGCCTGCTCCAGCGCAGGGCGGCCGAGCGCTACCCGAACGTGAGCTCTTTGGACCTCAGCAGCCTTCAGAAGCTGCTCGACGACATTCTGAGTCGGGTGGCCCTCGCAGTCCGGTTCATGGCCGGGTTCAGCCTGGCGACGGGTGCCGTGGTGCTGGTGGGCGCCATAGCCACCACCCGCTTCCAGCGCGTGCGGGAGGCGGTCCTGCTCAAGACGCTGGGGGCCACGCGCCGACAGGTACTTCGCGTGTTCTTCGCCGAGTATGCGGCTCTAGGGTTCCTCTCCGCCGGAATGGCGGTGGTGCTCTCGGGCGCGGCCGGCTGGGTGCTCTCCCGCTTCGTGTTCGAGACGAGCTACGCGCTCCCCTGGTTGGCTTTGGCCGCCCTCCTGGGGGCGATCGTCCTGCTGACGGTGGGGATCGGGCTCGGCAACAGCCTCGACATCCTTCGCCGGACGCCGCTCGACGTATTGAGGAGCGACTGAGCATGCGTCTCTCCGGTTCCCGTTCGGCCTCCCCGATCGCGAGGGAGGGGATCCCGTTCATCCTCGGCGCCGCCGCCCTCGCCGCGGTCCTGACCGCTCTTTTCAGCCGGTGGGGCGGCCTGCCTGCCGCAGTCCCCCTCGCGATCGGCGCGGGGTTGGTCGGCTTCGCCGTCTACTTCTTCCGCGACCCCGCGCCTTGCGAGGACGCTCCGCCCGACGTCGCGCTCGCGCCCGCGCAGGGTCGCGTGGCCGACATCACCGAGGTCGAGCACCCCCATATGGACGGACGCTGCCTCCGCATCGGCATCTTCCTCTCGATCTTCGATGTCCACGTGCAGCGGGCCCCCTGGCCGGGGGTCGTGGAGGACCGCTCCTACCGGAAAGGCCGGTTCCTCGCGGCGTGGTCGCCCGAGGCCTCGACGGACAACGAGCAGGCCGAGCTCTGCCTCCGGGGGGAGGCCGGCCCCTTCGTCGTCCGGCAGATCGCCGGGCTGGTGGCGAGGCGCATCGTCACCGACCCGGAGGTCGGCGACCGGGTGGCGCGAGGTGGGCGGATCGGCTTGATTCGCTTCGGGTCCCGGGTCGAGTTGCTCGTGCCGCTCGATTGGACCGTGCTCTGCGCGGTCGGCGACCGGGTGCGCGTCGGGCGGAGCGCCGTGGCCCGGCGTGCCGCGGCTGCCGACACAGGAACGGGCGAAGCGGGGTCTTTGACGCTGGCGTGACGAGGATGAGGAACGTATCGGAGGCCGAGGGATGATTCGGCGGGGAAATGGCGCCAGCCGCCTGCAGCGAGGGGTGATCGTCTTCCCCTCCGCCTTCACGCTGGGCAACCTCTTCCTCGGGATCTGGGCCATCGTGATGGCGGACCGAGGGGACCCGATCTGGGCCGCCTGGCTCATCGTCTTCGCCGGAATCACCGACAACCTGGATGGCCGCGTCGCGAGGTTCACCCGGACCGGCTCCTCCTTCGGCTCCGAGCTGGACTCGCTCGTGGATGCGATCTCGTTCGGGGTGGCGCCCGCGTTCCTCCTCTACAAAGTCTACTTTTCCGTCGGATGGGGATGGCTCCTGCCCTTCGCGTACCTGACGGCCGTCGTCGTCCGGCTGGCCCGGTTCAACGTCCTGCAGGGCGGACGCGCCAAGCACCTGTTCATCGGCCTGCCGTCGCCGGTCGCCGGGCCGCTGCTCGCGACGTTCTATCCGTTCAGCCAGACACCGTGGTTCCAGACCCGCCTGGGCGATCTGAACCTCCCGCACATCGTGGCCGGGCTGACCATCGCCATCTCCGTTCTGATGGTGAGCCAGGTTCCCTATCCGGCCCTGTCTCGCGTGAGCCTCCAAAGCTGGGCCGGACGGGGTCAACTCGCCTTGATCGCGACGAGCACGGCGCTCGCCATCGCGGTGCCGCGGTATTTCCTGTTCCCCGCGCTCTCTCTCTACGCTCTGCTCGGCCTGGCCCGCTCGGTGTTCCTGGGCCTTCTGGACAGGCTCCCCGATCGCGATCCCCTTGAGGACAGGGCGGAGAGCGAGCCAGAGGAGACCCGAGCCATGGATATCGGCGAGCTGCGGCGGGAAGAAGCGACTGACGTCGGTCTCAGCGAGGATACCACCTGACTACGAGTCGGGTTCAACTGTGCCGATAGCCCGAGCCATGCCGAGAACGGCCCTTGTCGTGCCCTTCCACAACGAGCTGGATCGCCTCTCGAGCGTGATCCGGGCTCTGCGCAACCAGGCCTCCCACGAGGTGAAGATCGTTTTCGTCGACAACAGATCAACCGACGGATCAGCTGAGCTCGTGCGGGAGCTCGAGGAGGTCACGTCAAGGAGGTGGCACTGCCTCACGGAGGATCGCGTCGGGAAATACCATGCGATGCGAAGCGCGACCGAGTCATGTGTTCGTGAGCTGGACGCCTCGGTCGTCGGCTTCTTGGATGCGGACAGCTATCCGACGGATGATCGATGGCTGTGCGAGGCGAGCCTCATCGCCGACGAGGCAGGCCATCGGCTCGGGTTCATCCACTCGAGCTGCGAGTACAATGAACACGATGCTTGGCCAAACTTCCACGCGGCTTGCGGGACTTGTCATGCCGTGGTCGAAGATTTCTCGAGGCGATTCGGGTGGTTCGCGAACGCGGCGGGCGGTTTCTTCTCGGTCCGTTTGCTGCAGCGCTACTTCGGCGTCGCCGAACCTGCCACAGAGATCGGCTTGCGGATGTCCCTGTTCGGGCTGTGGCTGGGCCTCGAGGGTCACCACAACGGCGGCACCGTCCGGACCTCCGCGCGCCGAATCGTACGCGACCCGGTAAGCTTCAAGCGGTGGTGCACCTACTCCCGCGAGTTCTACCTGGACAAGGATCTCAACCGAAAACAGAAGATCGATCTGAGCAAGACCAGACCGGTGCCCGATTTGACGCCGGCCCAACTGCAGCTCTTTTTCCGGCGTCAAGCCGTCAAGATGTCGTGCCGAACTCTGGTGCCGATGGCATTGCTCGGAAGCCGTGGCGCCGCCGAGCCCGGGGAGCACGCGCTTGGCGCGCTCGGACTTGCCGGCCTCGACCCGAGTGAGGGCGGGCTTGCGAACCTCAGTATCGCTGCGGAGACCCTCACTACCTCGCGTTTTGAAGCCTTCCTCCAGCGGATCGAGCGCAGCGCCCTCTGCAGACGTGTTGCCGAAGCCGTCGAGCAACGCCTGAACGCCGCCTTCGAGTCGAGGGGCAGGTCCTTATAGGCCTTAGTCGAGACCCACTCCGGGCGCCGCTCTCCTGGCAGGCCAATTGCAGGGATGGCGAGGAGCGACCCGGGGGTGATCGACAGGGATCCTTGGGGAAGCGCCGCTCTGAGCGCCCCGAGGGCGGGTTCGATTCCCGCTGCCTCCATTTCCCCGCAATCCGGGCCCGATCGGCGCCGGGCTTCTGCTGTCCTGGCCTCGGATGTAGCAGTTCTCCCCACATCAGCCACAGGCGTTTTCCGACAGACAGGCGCAGGTTGCCTGCGTAGACTTCGTGTGGCACGTCCCGCCCCTACCACGCCAACGATCCGCACCGGCAAAAGCAGGTGCGTGAAGGATATACACGATGACAAGCCACGCGACGGCGATCGCCGCATCGGGCAAGAATCGCGGCTGGATCGTCACCTTCGCCGGGACCGGCATCAACCTCGCCCTCGGCGTCCTCTACACCTGGAGCGTCATCAGCAAGGGAGTTCCGGCCGCCTGGAATTGGTCGGAGACGGACAAGTCGCTTCCCTATGCGATCGCCTGTCTGGTCTTCTGCCTCATCATGATCCCGGCCGGCCGGATGCAGGACAAGATCGGGCCGCGGATCGTTGCCACGATCGGCGGTATCCTGGTAGGCATCGGGCTCATTCTGGCCAGTCGCACCACCTCGCCGATGGGATATATCCTCGGGTTCGGTGTCCTGGCCGGTGCGGGCATCGGCTTCGGCTACGCGTCGGCGACTCCCCCTGCGGTCAAGTGGTTTCCCGCCGCCAAGACGGGTCTGATCGCGGGTCTGGTCGTCTCCGGCTTCGGGCTGGCGAGCGTGTACGCCGCACCTCTCGCCAAGTGGCTGACCACGAGCTACGGCCTGCCGACCATGGTGCTCGCGTTCGGCATCGGGTTCCTCGTCGTAGTGGTAGGCCTCGCCCAATTCCTCACGCCGCCGCCGGAGGGTTACGTGCCTCCCGGAAGCCCGCCGGTCGCGACTGCCGGCTCGGGCCGGAAGGAGGACTTCACGCCCGGCGAGATGCTTCGCACCTGGCAGTTCTACGTGCTCTGGTTCATGTACGCCTGCGGTGCGGGGGCTGGTCTGATGATCATCTCGAAGCTGGCGAAGATCGCGCTCGACCAGGCGGGGCTCAGCCTGGGGTTCGTTCTGGTCGCCGTGCTGGCCGTCGGCAACGGAGCGGGCCGCATCGCCGCCGGGACGCTCTCGGACAGGATCGGACGCAAAACCACGCTGTTCATCTGCTTCGCTGCGCAGGCGGTCTTGATCATCCTGTTGTCGCTCACCAGCGAGGGCGGCTTTCTGGCCCGGCCGGCTGTACTCGCCCTTCTGTCGGCCCTGATCGGGGCCAACTACGGGGCGAACCTCGCTCTGTTTCCCTCGATCACGAAGGACTACTACGGCCTGAAGAACTTCGGCGTGAACTACGGCCTCGTCTTCACGGCGTGGGGTTTGGGCGGCTTCATGTTGGCCCTGCTCGCGGGGCGGGTCTACGATCAGACCCACGCCTTCACGTTCGCCTACTACTGCTCCGCCGGCCTCCTGGTCGCGGCCGCGCTCGTCACCTTCCTCGTCAGGTCACCGCAGCTCGCCGTGTCCCTGTCGGGGTCCGCCGCCGGTCGCCCGATGGCGCCGCATCCTGCAGGGTAGGGTCAGTCGGCCGACGGCAGCGGCCGCTCCGGGCTTTCCTGTTCGCGCGCCTGCTCGAACGCCCTGATGGGCTCGACGCTTCGGACCTGCTCGAGCCAGAAGACGCCGTCGTAGGGACCGCTGTTACCGCGCGTCCCGACGAAGTCGATGTCGCCGTCGCCGTCCATGTCTAGCGGGATGAACTTGTCGAACATTCCCCGCTCCCGGCGCGAGAAGTCATGTCGGGTCCAATCGGCGCTCATCTCGCCGGGATTCTCCCACCAGGCCAGGCGGCCGAGTGGGTCGTCGACTCCCGCTTCGCCATCGGCGGTGCGGGAGCCGCGGCTGTAGCCTCCGGTCATGACGTCCTGGTCGCCATCACCGTCGATATCGGCCAGGGCGATGCCGACGATCGAGTCGGGCTCGTAGCTGCCGAGGAGGTGTGTCTGCCACGGCGCCCCGGGCTCGGTCGGCTGCTCGAGCCAGATCAGGCCTTGACCCAGCAGGGGCGGCATGTCGAGGGTCACGATGTCGAGTAGGCCGTCTCCGCTCAGATCGACGAAACCCATGTTGAAGCCGGCCGTGGTCGGTATCGCGTCCGGTTCGACGTTCCTCCCGGCGACCAGGTCGATCGGATGTTCGACGAACTCGAACGCACCTTCGCGGCCTCGGTTCTCGAACCACATGACACGCCCCTCGGCCACCGAGCCGGCGACGATATCCATATCGCCGTCGCCGTCCAGATCGACCGGCCGGGAGTTGATCGGCCACGGCACGAGCGTCAGCGGGTGCTCGAGCCAGGCGTCGCCGTCGAGCGGCGAACCGGTGATCTGGAAGAAGGAGATCTCCTTGGGGTCTTGTCGGGCCCGCTCCGGGTCCTGCGCGCCCTTGTTCGGCGTCACGACCTCGAGCCTGCCGTCATCGTTCAGATCGGCAAGAAACACCCGGATGAATGAGCCCCGGTTCAGCGTCACCGGCGGGATCACCCTCTCCCACGCGGCGTCGCGGCTGTTCGAGCCGGGATTCTCGAAGTAGATCAGGTGCGCCAGCTCGCAGGCGGCGACGATGTCCTGGTAGCCATCGCCGTTCAGATCGCCCACGGCGACGTCCTCGGCCGCGCCCGCTTCCTCACCCTCGGCCAGTGTGACCAGCTGCCAGCGATCCGGATCGGCGCTGCCGAAGGCGATACGGATGTGGCCTTCGGGCACGCCATCGTACTGATCGTCCGACTCGTGCACCGAAACGATATCCAGATGACCGTCTCCATCGAGGTCCGCCATGACGAGCCCGTCGCTGCCGCGCAGCTCGACACCGCTGATCCCCTCGTCGTCGATCAAGTGCTCGCGCCAGGCGATGTAAGAGCCGTCCGCGGCTCTGGCCTGCGTGGGTCGAGATGCCAGGTCGGGTCCCGGGCGGGTCCCCTCGGACGCCTGTTCGACGGCAGGCGAACAGCTCATGCAGGCGATACCGGCCAGGACCGGATACGACACGAATGATCTCACAGCGACTCCTGCTAATGGGAACGGGCACGTAGCTCGAAGGCAGGCTGACAAGTCGCTGGCCGTGGTGTCAACTCTCCCATCTGCTCTTGCCGCTCGCTAGTCGAGCTCGCAGAGTGGTCTCTGAATGGCCACAAGGAAAGGCGGTACGAGCGCGTACGCGCCGCTTCCAGCGTTCCCGACTGACCTCGGAGGATCTGTGATCGCTCGACGCCATTACCTCGCCGTCGGTACCGTCATCGCTGCCGCGAGCCTCGCGTCCGTGAGCCTCACCGGCTGCCAGCCGGCCGACAACGGCTCGTCGGCAGAAGCAGACTCGGAGGCGGGCACGGAGGCCGCTACCGCCCACCTCGTAGAGGTGATCGCGCGCGACTACGCCTTCGACGCCCCGGACGAGATACCCTCCGGTTGGACCACGTTTCGGCTGAAGAACGAGGGGAAGGAGCACCACTTCCTGCTTCTACAGCACCTGCCCGAGGGCAAGACGCTCGAAGCGTACATCGATGAGATCGGGCAGCCCTTCGACAGCGTCTGGCATGAGCTGCAGGGCGGGCTCGACAAGGCGGAGGCGGGCGCGCTGCTCGGCCAGCTTCTGCCCGAGTGGTGGGCGTCTGTGAAGCAGATGGGCGGTCCCGGGTTTGTCGCACCGGGCGGGGTGGCCGAGACCTCGGTGAAGCTGGAACCGGGTACCTACGTCATGGAGTGCTACGTAAAGACCGCCGACGGCAAGTTCCATGGCATGCTCGGCATGACGCGCGAGCTGACGGTGACGGAAGAGGACTCCGGTGCGCCGGAGCCAGAAGCCGACCTGGCAATCGGGCTCTCGAGCTTCGAGATGGCGATCGACGGCGATATGACGGCGGGAGAGCAGACCGTGGCGGTCCACTTCCGGGAGCACCCGGAGTTCAGTCTCGGCAACGACGTCCACGTCGTCAGGCTGGATGATGACACCGACTTGAACGAAGTGATCGCCTGGATGGACTGGATGAACCTGGAGGGCCTTCGTGCTCCGGCTCCGGCCGCCTTCCTGGGCGGCGCGCACGAGATGCCGGTCGGGCACACCTCGTACTTCACGGTGGACCTGGCGCCGGGCCGTTACGCCTGGATCGCCGAATCGGCCGCAGACAAAGGGATGGTGCGAGAGTTCGCCATCGACTAGCCATGAGCAACGGGCGTCGGCCGGCACCGTTTCGCAGTGGCTGATTGCCGCATCCGGCGGCCTCCTTTAATCTAGCTCCAACCCAGGTCCAGACCCTCAGCCGACGAGGCCAGCCATGAAGCGCCGCACCTTCGTCCGATCCTCTCTCGCCGCCGCCGTCGCCACGTCTATTTCGACGCGCCGATCGCTGGCAGCTCTGTATCAGGAAGCCCCGCAGGCCCCGCCCGACGTGAATGCGATCACGGGCACCGGCGGCGAGGTAACCCTGAGGGGAAAGGACATCGCCGACCTCGCCGCTCGCATGCGAGGACGCGTCCTGCTGGCCGGCGATGATGGCTACGACGATGCCCGGCGGATCCTCAACCCCTCCTTCGACAAGCGCCCGGCTCTCATCGCCCAGCCGACCGGCACAGCTGATGTCCGGGCCGCGGTGGACTTCGCGAGGGAGCACGACAACTTGCTCCTGGCCGTGAAATGCGGGGGGCACAGCGCTTCGGGGAAATCGACCTGCGACGGCGGCATGCAGATCGATCTGTCGGCGTTCCGCGACGTGCGCGTCGACCCGATCGCTCGCAAAGCCAGGGTCACGGGCGGAAGCCTGCTGGGCCAGCTCGATCACGAGAGCATGGCCTACGACCTCGTCGCGCCGATGGGGACCGTCTCGCATACGGGCGTGGGCGGCCTGGTGACGGGGGGTGGGTTCGGACGGGTGGCGCGCCGCTTCGGCCTCTCCGTCGACAACCTCACCTCGGTGGACGTGGTGACGGCCGACGGCCAGTTCGTAAGAGCGAGCAAGGACGAGAACCCGGACCTGTTCTGGGGTGTGCGAGGAGGCGGCGGGAATTTCGGGATCGTTACCTCCTTCGAGTTCGCGCTGCACCCCATGCAGCGCCAGGTCGTCGGCGGGCGCATCATGTTCCCGATCGCCAAGGCGCGAGATGTCCTGACCTTCTTCGCGGACTTCGCTCAGGAAGCTCCCGACGAGCTCGACATCGGCTTCAGGGTGTCCTACCCGCCGGGAGGAGCAGATGGCATGGCAGGGTTCTCCCTCTGCTACTCGGGGTCGGAGAGCGAGGCGGAACGTCTGCTGGCGCCGATGAGCGTGCTGGGCACGCCGATAGCCGACACCACCCGGGCCATGGACTACGTCGCTCTGCAGCGGTCTGGTGATACCGATGATCCCAGGGCGCGCGCGTCCTACATGAAGAACGGCTTCGTCTCCAGCATGCCGGCCGACCTCATCTCGGCGATCGTAGGCGGCCTTGAAGCGCATCCGGCGCGCTCGACGGCAATCTTCATGCAGCTAAGCGGTGGCGCGATCAATCGGGTAGCCTCCGACGCCACGGCCTTCGCGCATAGGGACATCATGGGCAACCTCCTGAGCTCGGTGGGTTGGAGACACGGAGACGACCCGAGCGACCACATTCGCTGGATCAAGCAGTACTGGACCCGCATCAAGCCGTTCACTGACGGTTTCTACACGAACGACCTGGAGGTGGAAGCATCGGTCGCGTCGGTCAACTCCACTTTCCGGGGCAACTACGACCGCCTGGTCCAGATCAAGAACAGGTACGATCGAGGCAATCTCTTCCGCCTCAACGCGAACGTGCAGCCGACGGCCTGAGTCGCATCGGAGACATGGCCAACCCTGGCCTCACCGGGCAAGCAACGGGGCGGTCCGCACGGGCCGCCCGTCCCATCATCCTGCACGCAGGCCTGGGTCTGGTCTTGGCCTTGTTCCTCCAGCTCTCCGCGTGCGGCAGGGAAGGGGGGAGCGCCTCCGACCTCGAGGCGGCCGTACAGCGCAGTATGACGCTGATGAACGAAGCCGATTGGGGGACTGCCTATCGGGAGGTGCTGACGAATGCCCAGAGGGCGACGTGCACCGTCGGAGAATACGCCGAGAGCGAGGGCGCGGGTCTCGAGAGCCTGAGGGAGACGGTGGGCCCCGGCGAGCTCGGCGTGATCGAGCTGAACGCTGAAGTAGAGGGAAAGGTGGGTCTCGTGACCGGGACGATCATCTACACGGCACAGCTCAGCGAGCAGATGGAGACGAAGGGCCCGATGTCCGGCGCGGGTCTCGTGTCGAGGCGGAACCTGGGCACCGCGACCGCCGAGAACCCGGACTACTGGATCTTCGAGGACGGCGCGTGGCGTTGGGTGCAGAGGCGACCCGATTCGCCTTGCTTCAACGAGGCGGACATGAGGTCGATCGAAGCCGTTCGGCAGAAGCTGGGGGCTGGCGGCCAGGACTGAAACGTGCCGCTCTTGGTGTGAACGAGTTACCGACTGGCCAAGAGATGTTCTCCGGCTGGTCGATAGTTGCTGCCGATGCGTCAGATGGCCCCCTGGAGTCGGCCATCTCCCGCCATGGGCCCTCTACGGCCCGAGCCCTGCCTCCGAGTCTCTCTTAACAGGCTTTGTTTGCAGTCGCTTGCGATACTGTCCGAAGTCGGGATCTCGGCTCGTTTCTTGGGTGGATGGCGCCCATCGTCTAGGTTTGGCCGTAACGTCGGCGGCCAGCGGCCGACTGGCGCGCGCCTTGCGGCCGATGCGACCGCGGAATCGCACGCGACACAGGACCTCATGGAGCATCTGGGGGCACGCATGGAGAGGTTGAGAGCTATCCGTATTCACGCGTTCATGGCCGTCTCGCTGGCCATAGGGCTGGCCGCCTGCACGGCCGACTCCACCGGTCCACCGTCACCGCCACCTCCTCCACCACCCCCGCCCAGCACGGCGGAGGTTGCCATCGCGGGCTTGGTGGATGCCGAAACCGGGGAGGATCTACCCGAGAGCGGCGACGGAATCATGGTGAGCGGCCGGATAGGCGTTCTGGTGGACTACGATCCCGGCTCCTCGAGCCTACAATCGCTCGACGTGATCTTCGAGCATGCATCGGGAGACACGGAGACGGTTCCCTGCGCCGAGGCAGTCCTGGGCTCGTTGAGCCAGGGTGCGATCGGCATCAGAGCGGATGTGCAGAGCGTTCAGTGCGTCGTCGACACGGGCGAAGGCGCCGGAGCCTGCCAGGGTCAGGCGATGTCGGCTCGCTTCGCCAACGGCACCTACACCGTCTCGACGGAGCTGACGCTGCAGGATGGAACCACCGCCAGTGACGACGGCGACGATCCACTGATCTTCGACAACGGCGACGCCTCCGGAGGCATGGCCCTCGAGATCGGTCCCCGCGTCGTGAGCGTCGGAGACGATTTCCCCGACTTCGGCGTCGAGGCGGGCGTCGGTTTCTGGGGCGGGCCTCGTGATCTTTCCTGGCGGGCCTGTCCCGTCGTCTTCGACCCTGAGCTGGCGGACATCTGC
Organism: Gemmatimonadota bacterium; assembly: GCA_039588495.1. Taxonomy (GTDB): domain Bacteria; phylum Gemmatimonadota; class Gemmatimonadetes; order Palauibacterales; family Palauibacteraceae. Next base: position 20,133 of record JBDGZR010000002.1, read on the forward strand.
AGGGTCGAGATCTCGGGCGGGACGTTGGATGGCACCGGCAACCTGGACCTCGGCAACGGTCCCGGCCAGAGGGCGTCGAGCGAGGCGCCGTTCACCTACACGGCCGCCTACCGCGATGCGAACGGCGAGCCCGTGAACGAGGGTCTGGTCGAGGACGACCCGACGGGCGGAGGACACGTGATTGGAGACGGTCCGACGGGCTTCCGGGTCTTCCTGTGCGACGGCACGAACGTCACGGAGTTCTTCGGCATGCAGAGCGACGTTCGCCACCTCGATACGACCGCGCCCTCCTGCTCCGGGGGGAGCTGCGCGCCGGAGATCGCGGGGATGGCCGTCTCCCAGAACGGCCTCTACAGCGATGGCGCTATCACCCTTGGCGGGCTCTTCGACGGAGGCGTCGGCGGGGTCTACGGCGTGACCACGATCGTGGATGCCTACGAATTCGACTCGGGCGATCCCGACGACCAGGAGCTGTTCCTCGAGAGCCCGGAAGCCATCGCCGATCTGCCGGAGGACGACGGGTGTGGGTCGGGGGAGACCACCGACGGTGCGGTCCAGTTCGGCTGCGGCGGCACAGAGGCGGGGCTGCCCGTGGACGCCTACTTCCTCGTGGTCTCCGAGGTAGCCGACCTGCTGGGAAACGCCCTCGGCGACGGGACCATGGACCGGGAGATCGGTGACGAGTTCTCCGACAGCGATGAGTTCGGCGTGGACCTGACCGCGCCCTCTCTCGACGAGATCCAGCCTGCCCAGGAGGACCCCGCGTTTGTTTGGAACCCGGACCTGACGGGCGCCGGCTGCCCGGCTGCTGCTCCCGGATCGCCGGACTGCGAGACGATCATGTGGGAGTCGGTGGACCCGGACTTGGCGAGTGGCGATGATCCGAGCGGCCTGGAAGCCGGATCGTGCGGCGCCGCGTGCGCCGACGACGATGGCGATGGCCAGCTGATCGAGGCCGAAATCCTGGCCAGCCCGGGCGGCGGCAACGACGATGAGCTGCTCTCGGCCAGCAACGCCGGCCTGGGCCCGGACATGTTCGAGGCGTTCTTCTGCGGCGGCGGCGGGAGCGGTGCTGAGTGCGATGGCACCGACGACGGAGAGTTCTCTGTCGAGATCCGGACGAACGACCAGGCCGTGAAGGAGAACAACGCCCGCTCCCAGGTGCTCACCTTCGTGCTGGACGTGACGCCGCCGGTGGTGGGCTTTGGGGGAATCACCGGACTCAACTCCTCCAACGCCGCGACCGTCAACTTCGTCCTGAGCGCCAGTGTCACGGACCGAAACGGCGACGGAACGGCCGTGGCCGATGCGACCGTGCAGGTCACGATCGATGGCGGGGATGGAACCTGCGACGGGACGGGTGGAGGCGATGATTCCGTCTCGGAGGCGGACGTGCTCGTCTCTCCGAACGACGACAGCAGCGGCGCCACGGTGATCGTCGATGTCACGGACCAGGTGAACGATAACGATGGTGACTTCGAGGTTACCTTCACCGCCGAAAACCAGGACGGCAACCTGGGCCTGGGCAGCTACGACTACTGTTTCATCCTCACCGGGGATGACGGGGCGAGAAGGAAGGACGGCAGCGAAGATGGCATCGAGTCGACCTCCTCGGCACAGAAGACCTTCCAGTGGCAGTAGACCGTCGGCCAAGGCCATGTAGCTGAAGTAGATGCGGTGGCCCCGCTTCCGAGCTGGGCCACCGCTGCAATGCCCTCCCGCGCCTCGCCAAGGCGGCTGTAAGGTTTCTCCGCCCACGCGCATCAAACCTCTTGCCCGCAGCTGTTGCGTGATGGATCACCGGCACGGAGGCCGAGGTGCAAGAACTGTCCCCGCTGTACGGCAAGCAAATGGGTCAGCGCATAGAAGGCCGACGCATCGTGAAGCGCTACGATGCGCCGAAATGGGCTGCGGCATCCGTCGCTGCCATAGCCTCGATTCTCGTCTTTCTGCTACTCGGTGTGATTCGTCTGCTCATCAGCATGGGGGGGTAACGCGTCGCTACGCCGCCTGCCAACGCTACCAGGAGGAGGGTGCGTCATGGAGCGGAACGACCGGATACGCGAACGGTTTCAGCTTGACATCGCCGTCCTGGCACTCGCATTCGTCATCTCGTGTGCGCTGGCGGCGCTCGTCAGCCTCACGATCGCTGTTTTCTAGCGCCCGGCTATTTCGAGAGTTCGGGCGTCTCGAATCGGGTAGGGAATTCCACTACAGAGGGCCGCGAGGATTGCACGACAGACACGGGATCGGGTGCTCGCTAGAATAGCGCGGAGCTGGTCAGAAACGCTCAAGACCGGAGGTCTGCGCTGACTCTCGAGTTGCGCCTCGTGCGCCTGATCCCGCTGGCAATCGCTCTTCTTCTGCTCTTCAGCGGCCTTCCCTAGGGTTGCCGCGTCGGCGTCCAAGCAACCGGCGCACGCATCCGCCGTAGTCCCAATCGCAAGCCAAACTCGCAAGTCCAACCCACAGGAAACCCGGAGCTTACGAGCGGCCTGCGTGTACTCGGCGGGATGCGAAACCTCCGTGCGTTCCGGAACAGGCCCTCACGCCGGTCGCTGACCGCGGGCTCGACCTTTGCCCTGGTCGCGGTGCTGGCCGTGGCGATCCCGCTCAACCCGAGCTGGGTGGTCGGGGGCCTCGCCCGCCTCTCGCCCGACGTGACGTACTTCGTTCAGACGGAACGCGCTGCAGTAGCCCTCACCATCGATGACGGCCCGGACCCGGACGCGACGCCCCTCATTCTCGACGTTCTGAGGCGACACGGTGCGCACGCCACCTTCTTCATCATCAGCGACAGGGTCCCAGGAAACGAGGCGCTGCTCAGGCGGATACTCGACGAGGGCCACGAGATCGCGAACCACCTCACTCGCGAGGAGCCGAGCATCCTTCTGCCCGCTCAGCGCTTCGAGGAGGAGTTCCGCGTGGCCCATGAGAGCCTGTCGGAATACCAGGAGTCCAGGTGGTTTCGGCCGGGGTCGGGTCTGTACGACGACGAGATGTTGTCGACGGTCGGCCGGTACGGGTACTCGACGGCGTTGGGATCCGTCTACCCGTACGACGCCCAGATCCCGTCCGCCTGGTTCGCCGAGCGGTACATCCTCGCCAACGCTGGACCAGGCGCCATCATCGTGCTGCACGACGTCGGCGCCCGCGGTCGGCGCACGGCGGCCGCGCTCGACGCGATCCTGCCCGAGCTCACGGCCCGCGGACTCGAGGTGACGACGCTCTCCGACCTGGCGGACTAGAGAGTGCAGACGCGGTTCTTCCCGGAGGCCTTGGCCCGGTAGAGAGCCTCGTCGGCCGCGGCGATCACCTGGATGAGATCCGTCCCGTCATCCGGGAAGGACGCGACCCCGATGCTGATGGTCGGCTTCAACGGAACCGCGTCCCTCTCGAGGCCTGCGTTTTCCAGCTCCACTCGAATCTCCTCCGCCACGTCGGCCGCGCTCTCCGCGTCCAGGCGTGGGAGGAAGGCGGTGAATTCGTCCCCCCCGAACCGACAGGCCTCGCCCCTCTCTCCGAGAACCCGGGCGATGAGCCTTCCCGTCTCCTGGATCGAGTAAGCCCCGAAAAGGTGGCCGTGCGTGTCGTTGATCCCCTTGAGGCCGTCGAGGTCCATCATGAGGACGGAGAGGCACGCACCGCGGTTCGCGGCGACCCTCAGGGACAGCTCGAGCGCATGGTCGAACTTCCGCTTGGACTGGAGGCCCGTGAGCGCATCCGTGCCCAGGAGGTACCCGACCTGGCCGGCGAACTCGAGGTCGATATCGTCGGCGAGGAAAAAGCGGAGCACCGTCTGGCCGATGAACACCTTGTCTCCATCCCGGAGAGAGGTCATGTCTTTCAGCGGCAGGCTGCCCACCTGCGTGCCGTTGGTCGAGCCCAGGTCCCGGGCCACGTAGCTGCCGTCCGGGCGGGCGGAGATCTCGCAGTGCTGCCGGGACGCCTGCAGGTCTCCGATCACCAGGTCGCACTTCGAAGACCTGCCTATGACCGCGCGATCCTTCAAGACCAGGTGCTTCCCCAGGTCGGCCTCGTGGCCCTGGATCAGGGTCAGGCAGCCGGTGCGTGACTCGATCTGCGACTTCAGGTACTCCGCGAGACCGGGGAACGCGCCGACTCGAGTCTTGTCCGGATCGTCTTTGCCCATGACCTGTGCCGTTGGAGAACGCGCTCGATTCTCGCTACCGTGCTTCCAAGCGGTGCTTCATAGTGGGGTCCGCCCGGCGCCTTCGGCCAGCGCGCGCCGCCCGGGTCATTGCTGAGACGGGCTTTTGTTGAGACATTCACATGACACTTTTCAAGTTGAGTGTATCAGAGGAAAGCCCTTCTGCCCCGCGATAATCGAGGACTCTTCCAGGAGGAGACCATGCACGACATCGTTATGAGCCGGTTCGTCAGAGCGGCGGTCGTATTCGTCGCGGCCGTTGGGCTGCTGCCGGCATCCGTTCTCGGCCAAGCGCAAGGCGAGAAGTACCAGCTTCGCCGGCTGGCCGGTCACGGTCTCTACGCGCGCGGCTACCCGGCCGAGGCCTTCTTTATTCTGGAGGAGCTCGGGGACCACGCGCTCACGGCCGCAGATACCGCCGGTGCTATTCAGGCCTACAACGACGCTGCCTGGATCGCCTCGGAAGCGGCCAAGGAAGCGGACGCCATGTTCGACCCGAAGACGATCGGCGTCGGCGTCGACCACCGGCCCAGGGCGGCCGCCCAGGAAGCGCAGCGCGTCCTCCAGAAGGCGATCGCGATCGGAGGCTCCGGCACGCCCGAGTTGGCACCGCTGAAGCTCGATCGCGACCTCGAGGACCGGGAGGTCGGAATGGAGATTGGCCGGCTTCTCAGTGCCATGGAGAGGCCGTACCTCTCCACGCTCGTGTTCGAGATAGTGGGTGATCAAGCGCTCGCCAGCGGCAACAACGATCTGGCCGAACGGGCATACCGCGAGGGATGGTACGTCGCCCACGAAGAGTACATGCGCCGCGCGCTCAGCTATGATCCGAAGCAGATCGGCATCGCTCAGCGCAACATCGAGGGCTTCCAACAGGTCGCGAAGCGGCTGCAGGACAAGGCCGAAAAGGCCGGAAGCTAGTCTCCAAGCACCCGGCGGCCGGCCGCAAGCGTAGGCGGCGACCCGTGATCGGGCGGTAATGTCGCGCCGCGGCTGGCTGGCGATCGCGGTGCTCGTCGTCTGGGCAGCGGCGACGGGCTGGCACGTCAAGCGACTCTACCTTCGGCCGAGCCTTGATCTGCTTGCCGAGGCCGCTCGCACCATCCCTCCCGGCGCCGCCTATTATGCGGTCTTCCGAGGCGAGAGCCGCGTGGGATGGGCCCAGAACGAGGTCGACACGCTGCCGGCAGCCAGCGGCTTCCTGGTGCGCGATCGACTAATCCTCAGAGAGCCGCTCCTCCCCGAGGCGGAGCCGCTGCGCATGGAGGTGGAGGCACGCCTGGGGCCGACCCTCTCCTTGCGGGGCTTCGAGCTCGAGGCCGCGGGCCTGCCGGGTCTTCGGCGGGTCGGTGGTGAAGTCCACGGTGACACGCTGCTCGAGCTGGAGATCGGAGGCGAACCGCCCGTCATCTCGAGCCTGCGCCTCGAGGGCCCGATCTATCTCGCCGGCGTGTGGCCGCTCCGCCTCGCCGCCGAGTCCCGAATCGAGCCCGGCGACCAATTCCGTCTCCCGATCTTCGATCCCGTGTCGGCTTCCTCCACGATTGTCACGTTTACGGTCCTGGCGGAAGAGCGGAAGAGCTTCCCCGACAGCGTCGCCGCTGTTGAGGGCGCCTGGGTGATCGCGCGTGAAGACACGGTCCAGGCGTGGTGGATCGAGCAGGAGATCGCGGGGATCCGCCTCCGCTCGTGGATCGATGAGGATGGACGGTTGTTGAGCGCGGAGGCGGCGGGCGCACTTCGCCTCGAGAGGACCGCGTTCGAGCTGGCGCTGTTCGGCGACAGCGTTCCGGAAACTCCCATGGAGACGCCATGATCCGATTGGAGGGGCTGACCAAGAGGTACGGCGCCTTCACGGCGGTAGACGCGATCGATCTGGAGGTGCCGAAGGGCAGTCTGTTCGGCCTCCTCGGACCGAATGGGGCCGGCAAGACATCGACGCTGAGGATGATCGCCGGAGTCCTCCAGCCCGATGAAGGGCGCGTCCTCGTCGAGGGCTTCGACGTCGTCCGGGATCCCTACCAGGCCAAACGGCGGCTCGGCTACATACCGGATCGTCCGTTCGTCTACGAGAAGCTCACAGGCGCCGAACTGCTTCGGTTCGTGGCCGGGCTGTACGGCCAGGATGGCGCCGCGATCGAAGAGCGCATCGAGGAGCTCCTTCAGCTCTGGGACCTGGAGCGCTGGGCCGACGAGCTGGTGGAGTCCTATAGCCACGGGATGCGTCAGAAGCTGATCATCTCGGCCGCGCTCGTGCACAGGCCAACGGTTCTGGTGATCGACGAGCCGATGGTCGGGCTCGATCCCAAATCGGCACGGCTGCTCAAGGACCTGCTGCGGGCCTTCGCTCAGACCGGCGGCACCGCCCTGATCTCTACGCACACGCTTGCCTTCGCCGAAGTACTGTGCGAGCGGATGGCGGTCATCGACACCGGCCGTATCGTGGCGCTCGGGAGCGTCGAGGACCTTCGCGCACAGGCGAAGGCCGAATCGAGCGGGCTGGAGGAGATCTTCCTGCGTCTCACAGGCGGTGCGGCCGAAGAGGAGCTGCTTCGAGTGCTGGAAGGTTGATCCGGCGGGTGGAAGCTCGTGCTCTCTCCGAATGGATGCCGGTCGGCCCGCTGCGGGTCATCCCCCGCCTGCTCCGCCCGAAGTTCCTGGGCGCGCTCGGCCGCAGCGGCGGCCGCCGAACGCTGGGCGGAAAGGTCCCCGTTCTGCTCCTCTCCGCGGCCGGGGCGTTCGCGTTTCTCTTCTTCGTGTCCACCAAGCTGCTCGGGGCAGTCCGGGAGGTGCCGGAGGTCGGCCCGCTGCTCGCCTCCAAGATGCTAGGGCTGGGCCTTCTTCTCTTTCTGAGCATCCTGCTGCTCTCCAACCTGATCGCGGCGCTCTCCTCGTTCTTCCTCGCCAAGGACCTGCCGTCGATCGTCGGTGCGCCGGTGGACTGGCTCGGGCTCTATGGGGGACGGCTGATCGAGACGCTGGGCAGCTCGTCGTGGATGGTCCTCCTCATGCTGCTGCCCGTGGTGGCCGCGTACCAATGGGTCTATCAGGGTGACGCGGTCTTCTACGGGATCGCCGCGGCAGCCATCATCCCCTACCTGGTCATCCCCGCCGTGCTCGGTAGTGCGATCACGCTGGTGCTGGTGCGGGTCGTCCCGGCTCGGCGAACACGCGACATTCTCGCCCTTGTCTCCGTGGTCGCCGTGGCGCTGCTCATCGTGGGGATCCGGGTGCTTCGCCCCGAGCGCCTGATGAACCCGGAGGGCTTTCGCAATCTGGTGGACTTCCTCGAGGTGCTGCGCACGCCATCCTCCCCGTGGCTGCCCTCGGAGTGGGCCGCACAAACGCTCGTCGGCTATCTGGAGGGGCGCTTCGACCCGTTCTGGCTCGTTCTCCTCTGGAGCACCGCGGCCGGGCTGGTGGTCTGCGGGGCGTCGTTGCACCGTCGGCTCTACGCACGCGGGTACACGAAAGCACAGGAGGGTGCCGACACCACGGCGCGCCGTGCGCGCGTCTGGCGGGTCTTCCGCTTCGTGCTAGGACCCGTCGGGCTCGAGCGGCGCGAGATGATCCTCAAGGATGCGCGGGTCTTCTTCCGCGATGCCACCCAGTGGTCGCAACTGCTCGTGCTGGGCGTGCTGCTCTTCGTCTACATCTACAACATCCGCGTGCTGCCTCTGCAGACCAGCGAGGCGCTGAGCCGATTCCTGATCTCGATGGTCGTCTTCCTGAACCTCGGCCTGGCCGGGTTCATCCTCATGGCGATCGCAGCGCGCTTCGTGTTTCCCGCCTATAGCCTGGAGGGAAGCACCCTCTGGCTGATCGACTCGTCGCCCCTGCCGCCCGAGACCTTCGTATGGTCGAAGTACTGGGTTGGCGCCGTCCCCCTCCTGGTGCTGGCGCTCGTGCTCACTTTCGTGACGAACCGCATTCTGGGCGTTCAGGCGGGCATCATGGCGCTGTCGCTGGTGACGATCACCTGCCTGACTCTCGCTTTTGTCGCGCAGGCGTTGGCGTGGGGCATCGCGATGCCGAAGTTCGAGACCGGGAACGCGGCACAGATTCCGACCTCGCTTGGCGGGTTGCTGTTCATGCTGGGAGCCCTCGCAAGCCTGGCTGCGGTGCTCGCTACCCAGCTTTGGCTGCTGCGCGGCTACATGCTGAGCGGGTTGCCCGGACGTGTGTCACGCGACCCCACCTCGTGGGAGATCGCATCCGCTCTCCTGGCGACGGCCCTGCTCACGGGTGGGCTCACCGTTCTCCCCTACCTCTTCGCGCGGCGACGAGTGAGCGCCGGTGCGGGCTGATCAGCGCGGCGGGTCCTTCAGCCGAAGGTAGACGACGCCGCCTCCTCCCCAGAACTTCGAGCCGGCAGGAGTCTCCCTGACGGACAAGGTGTTGAGGTAGATGGCCACCGCCAGGCCGTCGCTCTCTCCCTCCAGGCGCAGCTCACCCGCCGGGTAGACGTCAGGCCGGACGCTGGTGATCGCCCCCGACTTGATGCGCTCGTAGAGCGGCTCGAGCGGCAGGCCGATTTGCTCGCTTCCGTCCGGGGTGCTCCGGGTCACGCGGACGAAGGCGCTGTCGGACCCGATGTGGACTCTCACGGTCTCACCGGCCACGCTGAACGAGTCGCTGGGCCAGTGGTCCCAGCGCAGCGCGAAGTCGTAGCCGGCTATCGGGATCACCTCGTTACGGTGCTCGGCAAAGAAGTGGAACATCCCGGTCTCTCCCTCCCACCGCCCGACGTACGCGAGGCCCAGGCGCTCCGCGATTGCCCGCGCCCGTGGCTCCGCCTCGTGTCGCCTCGAGGCGCGAGTTCCCTCGCCGATCGAGTCGATCTCTGCCAGACCGCCGACGAGAGGCGCGATGGCTCCCGTCCCTTGGGTCTGGATCAGGTAGCGGAGGATCGCGCTCACCTCGCGCCGGTCTTCGAAGGAGACCTCGCGATCGGCGGCCCGAGCCTGGCCGTCCACCAGCATCTCGTTCGCGGCCAGAAGGCGAGTCAGTCGACCGACCTGACTGGCCTCCGACACGGAATACGCGGACCACGGGCCTCCGAACGTCGCCACGGCGACGATACAGAGCGTCAGCGGGATCACCAGGATGTTCCGTGATCGGCTGACTACGTAGAAGATCGCTATGCCGGCGAGCCATAGGGCCAGGACGGCGAGGAAGTACCGCTTCTCCGTGATACCGTACTGATCGATCCGCTTCCAGATCGCCATGAGCAGCATGACGATCGACGGCACGAGCGCCAGGTAGTACCACCGCGAGTACGTGGCGACCCAGAGGTTCTCGGTCCGGCCGCTGATCGGGTAGACCAGCAGAAGGGAGAGAATCCCGGCGATGGCGACGCTCGAGACCAGATACCCGATCCAGCCGCTCGGCCACGTCTGGGTGATCAGGATGCGCCCCAGATACAGCGTGAGGATCACCAGATACACGGTGACGAGGGGGATGAGGACGTATTGGGAGAAGACCTTCAGACCGATCGGGTATTCGGCCTGCAACTCGGCGTCGGCCAGTACCGTCCGTACCCCCGCCAGGAAGAACCAGGTATTGAAGACGAAGGCGATCATGAGCCACAGGCGCGCGTAGGCGTCTGGCTCTACGTTCACCCCGAGCAGGTTGTCGATGCCCGCGAGTGCGATCGCCAGGCCGACGAAGAGAACGGCGGAGTACAGCCCGGAGATCAGGAAGCGGAGGAAGAGGGTCTTGTTGTACTCCCAAAAGGTGCCCTGTACGCTGGCGTCCGGACCGCTCAGGGCTTGTTTGTTCCCGCCCTGCCGGCCCGCGCCGATGAAGGGAGCGAATGCGGCGAGCAGGTGAAGAGCGATCGCAGCCTGTATCAGGCGCTCGATTCGTACCGGCTCGGACCAATTGGGCCACGCGAGGAAGAAGACGGCCAGCAGTGCGAGCCCCAGCAGACGGGCCGACCAGAGTAGAGCGGGCCGCCAGGCTCTCCGCTCGGACGCCATGCGTATGGCGAAAAAGAGCGGAAGGCCGAGGGCCGCAGCGAAGACAAGACGGAGCCAGAACTCCTCGTCGGATGCGTCGACACCAACGACGCCGGCTGCGGCGGCCACGATTGCCGAGCCGAGGACCAGTGGGAAGCTGACCGCCGTGTCGCGGGCGCTCGTAATCAGGCGGTCGATCGATGGAAGGCGCATCCCGGCAAAGCTAACCGGGGCCTCTCGTCGTGACGAGAGCGCGGTCGCGGCCGTCAGTCAGGTGATCGCTGCGACGAGGAGGGTCCAGATAACAGGACTAACCGATTTGACCGCCATACGTGCATCCCTGTTCGTGCTGTCCGCCGTCATGGTCGGCGAGGCCGCGGCGGGCCGGGTCCCCTCAGCCGTGGCCCAGCAGCCACGTCCGGAGGCGGCCCTGACGGCCGTCGAGCGCGACACGGTGCCGGCGGACACATATCTGGATGCGCCGGTGAGGGCGCTTATGGAGCGCGCCCGCGCGGCAAGGGGGCGCACGGACACCACGCTACAGAGCTTCGAGGTGACCTGGCGGGAGCGCGCGTATCTGGGGCTGGATGCCGAGAGGCTACGCCGGGAGCGGCTCCTCTTCCGTCAGGAGCGGGCCGCGCGGGTGCACTGGCGGCAGGGCGATGAGCGGATTGTGAAGTGGCTGGGGATCCGCCAGCAGTCTGCGTTCGGGCGGGCCGAGGAAGACCCGGAGATCACCTTCGCGTTCCTGGACCCGTCTTCCGATCGTCTGTTCCTCGGCGATATCTGGGCGGTACATCCGCTCGCTGACACGGCCGCGATCCACTACCGCTACCGTAGCGGAGACACGCTGCAGATCCACCTCCCCGCCCTGGATCGGGCCGTGACGATGGTCGAGGTGGTCGTCGAGCCGAGGGAAGCCCGGTTCAATCTGGTTGCGGCCTCGCTCTGGCTCGATCTGGAGACGGCGCTCCTGATCAGGGCCGTCTACCGCCCCGCTCGGGACTTCGACCTCGAGAAGGATCAGCCCGAAGAGGCGGGCGACGTTCCCCGGTTCCTGAAGCCGATTCGCTTCGCCACGGACTGGGCGGTGATCGAGTACGGCCTCCAGGAGTTCCGGTGGTGGCTTCCGAGCCGCATGGCGTTCAAGGGCAGGGGGAGGATCGCGAGTGCCGCGACTTTCCCGCTCGAGGTCGAATGGTCGTTCGACGAGTACGTGATGAACACGCCAGAGACGCTGGATCCCGGGGACGACCTGCCGGTGGATTGGGAGCGCGTCGTCCTGCAAGGGGACAGTGCGCAAGACGGCTGGCGCTCCCGGCGCCGGAGGATGCGGCAACGGAACGAACCGGACGACGCCGACCTGGCCGTAGACCCGGATTCCTCGGATGCCTCGGATGCCTCGGATGCCGGCACTGCGATCGTCATCCTTCCGCCACGGGAGATCCTGGAGAACTCGCCGGAGCTGCCCGAGCCGATCGGGACCGGGGAGCCCCTGCTCAGCCCGGAGGAGGTTCGCGCCGCAAGGAGCCAACTGGAAGGGATCGAGCTGCCGCCGGAGGCCGCGGGAAAGCCGAGCCTCATCGGTCCGGTCAGCATGCTCCGTTACAACCGCGTGGAGGCGCTTAGCCTCGGGCTCGGAGTCTCCGTGCCGACGGGTGCTCACACCGCGCTCAGGGTGAAGGGGCGATTCGGCGTGGCCGATCTCTACCCGAACGGAGAGCTCTACTTCGGCCGGACCACCGAGCGTGGAGGGATCGGCTTCGCCGTCTATCGCCGCCTGGATCCGATCGGCGATTGGGGCCATCCACTCGGGCTGTCCAACTCCTTCAACGCCCTCTTCCTCGGGACGGACGACGGCCAGTACTTCAGGGCCACCGGCGTCGAGGTCGCCGCGGGCAGGGTCTTCAGCCAGCTGCGATTGGAGGGACGACTCTTCGCGGAGCGGCACCGAACGGCGGAGAAGAACACTGATGTCTCGGTAGCCAACCTTATAAGTGGCAACAAGTTTCAACCGGTGCTTCAAGCGGATTCTGGGGATGTCGTGGGCCTATCGACGCGTCTCCGGGTCTGGAGCTCGCCGGAATCTCCCGGCCCGGCGATCAGCGGCACGCTATGGGGAGAGCTGGGTGCGGGGGACTTCGAGTACGGGCGCGTGGCCGGTTCGACAGCCGCGGTGCTCCCGCTGGGCCACCGCTTCGGGACGGCCGTCGAGCTCGGTGCCGGGATCGCCGGTGGCTCGGTGCCGGCGCAGCGTCGCTACTACCTGGGCGGGCCGCACTCGCTGCGGGGGTACGAGACGGGCGCGCGGCAGGGCGAGGACTTCTGGATGGGCCGGTTCGAGTTCGCGGCGCTGCTCGGACGGGTGGACCGCTTCGGCCCGGCGCGTGCAATACGGCTCGTCGGTTTCTTCGACGCGGGTTGGGCGGGCGAGAGCTTCTCGGCGGAGGGTTACGCGCTGGCGGTCGGCGGCGGCGTCTCTCTGCTGGATGGGCTGTTTCGGATCGATCTCGCCAAGGGGCTCAACGAGGGCGGCGTGTGGAGGCTGTACTTCTACGGGGACGGTCTGTTCTGATCAGGCTCTCGGGGTCGCCGCCAAGCTGACCGCGCCGCCTACGCTACACGGCGCGTCAGGCGATGTCTCCCGCCGGCTGGGTTTTCCTCGCGTGCTCCCCGACCCCCATGCCGCCCTCTGCCGATGCCGCCTCGCCACCGTCTCGTCTCGCCAACGCCGCCTCGCCGCCTCGGTCCGTGCGGACCATGCGGGCATAGAGAGTGATGTTCGGGTCGAAGACGTACCTGAAGAGAAGCCGCGTCCACGACCGGTGTGCGTCCAGGCCGTCATACCACTCCGCCGCCGCCGCCTTGAGTTGCGGCAGCCGATGCCAGGGGACGGACGGAAAGTCGTGGTGCTCGTTGTGGTACCCGACGTTGAAGGCGAACCGGTTCATGCCGCCGTAGTAGCTGAAGGTCTCCTGCGCATCCTGGTTCTCGGTAACCATGTAATGCCGCTGGATCCAGCGGGCGCCGAGCGGATGAAGGCCGGCAGCGAAGAACATCGAGGCGAGCAGATACAGCAGGGCGGTCCACCCGAACGCCATCACGATGAGCACGTCCGCCCCGAAAACGATGACCCAGTTGAGGAGAATCCAGCGGTCGAAGGTCTTGACCTCCTTGACGCGCATCGTGTGGACCGCCGCAAAGATCGGGAACAGCGCCAGCCAGAGCGCCTTCCGGATCGAGGAATTACCGACCAGCCTCGCCTCCCACTCGCTCGGGATGTCCGCGTCCAGCTCGTAGACCCCCTGATAGGAATGGTGCTTCAGGTGGTAACGCTGGAAGGAGACGGAGGTCGGAAACGCGCTCGGGATGTTGGCCAGACAGCCCGCCAACGTGTTGAAGATCCGCTTCTTGAAGATGAGGTTGTGACAGCACTCGTGGATCTGCACGAACAACGCGTGGTTCGCGACGGCTCCCACCGTGTAGGCGACGAGGAGGAAGACCCACCAGGGCTTGCCGACGATCCAGGCGGCCGCGGCGACTTGAAGAGCCACGAGGGTGACGATCGCCAGAAAGCTGTATGGGTTTCTCCCGATGAGGTTGCGAACGTCGGGGTGCTCGCGGAGAATGGCCTGCGTGCGGGCCTTGTGGGGTTCTGCCTCTGGGGAGTACGCAAAACCCTCCGGTACTGAGGACAAGACACCTATCCTTTCAATCCAGTCAGCGCATGATTCTGAAACGGGCAGGACAAGAACAAGCTATGCGAGGCCGCTCCTCCCGGCTATCCCGATGACGGCGGCTTGAGCGCTCTTCGACGCCGTTTGCCCAATTGGGTCAGGAGCTTCCTGGTTCTCATCGTGGCCCTGACAGCGCTGCGAGTCGTGGAGTGGGGCATGGCGCCCTCCCCGCCCGCGGAGCTCCCGAGCGAGCCGCCTCCCGATCTTCGCAGCTGGGACTACATAGGCTGCTACGACCTGAAGGTGGATCCATGGAGCTTCAGCCGGTACGTGGCGAACTCGGATTCCGCCGCCCGGGCCCTCCTGACCGCACCGAGCCGCTTGATGCTGCTGCCGGATTCCCTGGATGAGTGGGGGCGGGCACATGGTACGCGCCGCGCCGCGCCACTCTCCGGCGACCACGACGAGAGGCTTGCCCGATCCCTTCGTTGGTTCGTTCGCGCGGACACGCTCTGGCTCGTTTGGGCGGCCGATGTCGCCCGGGTAGGGGTCGCGCTCTTCGCGGACGGCGACAGCCTGATCGGACGAGCCCTCTCTCTCCGAGCCGACTCCGCGCAGGGGACGGCGGCGGCCGGAGCGTGGAAGATCAACTGCTCCACCTTCGAGCGGGACAGATCTCTTGCCAGACCTCGTCGGTAGCCACGTCGGCAGCCTCGTGGTTTGCCACGCTCACCCGTAGGTTCCAGGCGCCTGCAGACAAGCTGCAGGTGATGGATCCGATGGGCGTGTGAGAGCGTGTAAAAGGAGGAAGCTTATGTCATCGATCGCGAAGGTGATCGAAGTCATCTCGGAATCGGATGAGAGTTGGGATGATGCAGTCCAGAACGCGCTGACGGAGGCATCGAAGACGGTCGACAACATCAAGAGCATCTGGGTGGAGAACATGACGGCCGTGGTCGAGGGGAACCGTATCGTGCGTTACCGGCTGAACGCGAAGGTCACGTTCATCGCCGGAGGGCACGACTAGCCGTCTGCTCATTGGCCGGCGGCCGGACAGTTTGCCCGGCGAGAGAACGGGGTGGCTCGACGAGCCGCCCCGTTGTGCCATCAGGCGCGGACCCTATGTCAGCGGACCTGTCAAACCCGTATACTCCGCCGTTCGGGATTTCCGCGCCTCGGTTTAGGTGAAGCTCCAGAACGTTCGAAACGGAGGAATCCATGAGGAAGCTGTGCGCAGTTCTTCCGCTCTTCACGCTCTTTGCAGGCCTGTCGACCCCGGCGATCGCCCAGGAGGGAGAGTCGTGGGAGACCCAGGAGACGGTCTACAACGTCACGATGATCCGGGTGCATCCGAATATGGATGAGCAGTACCTTAACAACCTGAAGCGCACCTGGGTGACGGGGGTGGAGGCGGCGATAGCGGAAGGTTTGACGACCGACTACAACGTCTACCAGACCATCACGACCAACGACGAGGGGTACAACCTCATCCTCGTCACCGAGCACCCGAATCTGGCTTCGTTCGATGCGACGGCCGAGTGGCGCGCCAAGATCCAGCGGATCGGCGACGCCGTCGAGACGATGATCAGCGAGCAGGAGACCGATCGCATCACCAGCACCGTCTATCCCCAGATCCGTGACATCGTGAGCGCCAAGCTCGTGCGCGAGATCAAGTTCATCGACGAGTAGCCCGAAGTACCAGGGTCGGCGCGGGAATCCCGAGGTCCAATCCCGGTGCCGGCTGCCACTTGCCGTCGTCCGTACGGTGACGTATGGTTGGCGTGAGGGACGGAGGCCCGTGCGGTACGGTGAAGCGTCTTGGGGGACTGCTAATCGCTCCGGGCTCGTGCGGGTCTTCCGATCCCCTCTCTCCGACCTTCCAACCCGCTCAGCCCTGAAGGTCCAATAGCGTCCGCACCTCGGAGACGACTAGCGGAACCGCTGCCTCGACGGCCGAGCTCATCGATCCGCCCACCGTCACTACGTCCGAAGCCTCGACGGCGAGGATCACGACCTCTTCGGCGACAGGGAGGCCCAGGGCCCGCCCGGCCGACAGCGCTTCGAATAGGCCGACGTAGTGGGGAGATGCGCCGGGAGCGGCTTCCCAATCCTCGTCCTCCGCGATGCGGTAGAGGGTCCCGGACTCGGCCCGGCCGGTGACCACCGTGTCGATGACGACGACGCGCCGGACATCCTGAAGGTGGTCGAGCAGCGCGAAGCCGAACTCGGGGGTTTCCACGATGTCGACGCTCGAGGACCGGCAGTCGCCCAGCTCGCGGCGTAGCGCACGGGCGACCCGGAAGCCGAGCGCATCGTCGGCAAGAAGGTCGTTTCCCAGGCAGAGGACGCGGACGTCGAGCAGATGCGACGTGCCGGGAAGCGGTTCCGGACGTGCCGACGCGGCAGGCCTCATGTAAGACGCTCGTTCAAGGCCCCTCCCGGGAGACCTTTCCATCCGAATCGCGGCGGAGTCGTTCGACGATCCCGCCGTCCGGGCCACGCACACGCAGCAGGAGCGGCATGCTGCCGGGCAGAGAGTGGCTGGCGCAGGCGTGGCAGGGGTCGTACGCGCGGAAGGCCATCTCGACCATGTTCAGGATGCCGTCGGAGACCTCGCCGCCCGAGATGAGTCCCTTGGCCGCCTTGTCGACGCTCATCGCGATGCGGGCCGAGTTGTTCTGGGTGGCGACGATCAGGTTCGCCTTCTCGACGACTCCGCGTTCGTCGGTCCAGTAGTGGTGGAAGAGCGTCCCTCTGGGAGCCTCGACGACCCCGATACCCTCGGTGGGCACCTCGGTGGGCAGAGTGCGCACGTCCGGATTCGTCAGATCGGGATCGTCCGCCAGCTCCTTCAATCGCTCGGCGGCGTAGAGGAGCTCGACGACCCGGGCCCAGTGGTTGGCCAACGTGTGATGGACCGGCTTTCCGCCCAGCGTCTCGAAGAACTCCTCGTACGCCTCCTGGGCCAGCGGCGTGGCCATTCCCTCGGCGACGTTGAGCCGAGCCAGCGGGGCGACCGCGTAGATTCCGCTATCCGTCCCATCCTCGAAGCCCCGCCAACCCACGGGCTTGAGGTAACAGAACTTGACGTAACTCCAGGGCTCCACGTGCTCGGCGACCCAGTCGAGGTAGTCGGCCGCCGCGAATGTGCTGACTTCCCGGCCTTCCGGTGAGACCACTCGGATCCCACCATCGTAGAAATTGACCCGGTTCTCATCGTCCACGAGCCCCATGTAGTAGGTGCGGTGCGTGAAGTCATCGGAGGTGATCAGGCCGACGTACTCCTCGTTCTTCAGCACCACGTCACGGAAGATCTGCAGCGTGAACTTCCCGAACTCGACCGCCTCGTCGGCCACCTCCCGGATCTGATTCTGAAGGTCCGGAGTGATGCGCTTGGCCACCCCGCCGGGCAGGCCGAGAACCGGATGGATGACCTTGCCGCCGATCGCGGAGATGACCTCCTCGCGCAGGCGTCGACGCATCGCGATGACCTGCTTGCCGACCTCGGCGCCGACCACGCCGATCACGCCCAGCACGTTTCGCTCGGCCGCCGGAGCGGTGGGGCCGACTACGAAATCGGGGCCACCCAGGAAGTAGAAGTGGAGTGCGTGGTCCTCGGTCATGAAGGCCGAGTAGACGAGCTCGCGGATCTTCCTGGCGGTTGGCGTGGGCTCCACGCGGTAGAGGTGGTCCAGCGCCTTGGTCGCCGCCATGTGGTGCGCGGTCGGACAGACGCCGCAGATACGCGACGTGATCTGGGGCATCTCCTCGGCCGGTCGGCCCTGAACGAACTTCTCGAAGCCCCTCAACTCCGGGACCTGGAAATAGGCACGCTCGACCTCGCCCGCCTGGTCGAGGAAGATGTCGATTTTCCCGTGTCCCTCCAGACGGGTGACCGGGTCGATGCTGATGCGGCGCCGGGCATACGTTGTACCGGCCCGCTGCGCCCCTTCCCGCCAGGCGCTCTCGAGTCCCTCTTGCTGATCCGACATCGCTATGTATCTCCAGGCTCTCCGGGCATGCGCTTGTTGGCTCGCCGGTGTTCTCTCTCAAGCTTGCTGTGTTGACTCGAACTTCTCTTGAATCGAACGCTCAGCTCAGCGTCTTCCGCCTCAACAGCGAGGCGGGCAGGCCGTAGCGGTAGAAGGTCCCGACCGGATCCGGGATGCCTTCCAGCACCCGGTCGATCGCCTCCTCGTCGTCTCCCCCGATCAGGGAGGCGATCCCGGAGATCGCCTTTGCCCCGTGATCGACCACACGGCTCGTGGGGCCGGAGCACCCCGAGCACGGCATGTTTCCGCACACGCAGGCAGCGTCGCAGCCCGCGCGCGTGGCCGGCCCGAGGCACAGCAGGCCCTGGGCCAGCAGACACGTCTCCTCGTCGATGAGGACCTCGTGCGGTCGCTTGAACTCGCTGATCGAGAGGTCCAGTGGCTTCGACTCCCTCCGCGGGCACTCTTCGCAGAGAGCCTGATCGGGAGCCAACACGGTTTCCTTGGGCGGCAGCTCTCCGGAGAGCAGCGTCGCCACGGCCGACTGGATCACCTTCGGGTGCGGCGCGCAGCCGGGGATCGCGTAGTCCACGTCGATCACCTGGCCCAGCGCCCGAACCGTCTCGTAGAATCCGGGCAGGCTCAGCTCGTACCCGTTCTCCCGGCTCCGCAGCCTCGGGAGCGTGCCCTCTGGGTTCTCCGTGCTGGGCGACTCCAGGTACGCCGCGCGGTAGATCCCATCCCGGTCGTACAGGTTGGCCAGACCCGGAATGCCTCCCAGCTGCGAGCAGGCGCCGAAGGCGATTACGAGCTTCGACTTGCGGCGCAGCAGAGAGGCCATCTCTTCCTGTTCGGTCGTCCGGATCGCGCCGTTGATGAACGACGCCAGAATCGACCCATCCGCCATGGCCTCGATGTCCGCCCGCTTGAAGTCGAGCGCGACGGGCCACATCACGATGTCGACGGCCCCGACGACGTCCAGAATGCCCTCCGCGAGGTCGACGACCGCCTCCTCGCAGCCGCCGCACGAGGCGCACCAGTAGAACGCGACCTTGGGCTTGTCGTTCGGCTCTGTCATGGGACCGCGACCTCCTTCGCCGCCGCCTCTTCGGCGATCTCGGGGCTCGGAAGCTCCGCGTCCGCTCCCTCCGCGGTCGGGAAATCTTCCGCCGGGATGCTCAGCTGCAGCGGACCGAGGGCTCGGATGTCGGCGGCCATCTCGTCGGCGACCTTGCGAAGCCGATCGGCCTCCGAGGCGGAGATCCACTCGAGGCGCAGTCGCTCTCTCTCGATACCGAGGCTCTCGATCACGCGGCGCAACAGACGGAAACGGCGCAGGGCCTTGTAGTTGCCTTCCTGATAGTGACAGTCGCCGGGATGGCAGCCGCCGATCAGCACGCCGTCGGCGCCGCGCGAGAACGCGTGCATGACGAACTGCGGATCGATGCGCCCCGAGCACATGACCCTCACGACCCGGACGTTCGGGGCGTACCTCATCCTCGAGGTGCCGGCCAGGTCGGCCGCCATGTAGGTGCACCAGTTGCAGAACAGCGCCACGATTCGGGGCTCGAAGCCTTCCGCCGAGGTCTGGTTCGTCGGGTCGGCCTGTGGCTCCTGCGCCGTCTGTTCGGCTTTCTCAGGCATATGCCAACACCCCCTCGATCTCCTCGTAGATCTCCGTGTCTTCGAAGAGGTTCTGGACGATCGATCCGGAGGGGCAGGCGGCGACGCAAACGCCGCAGCCCTTGCACAGCACCTCGTTGATCTCCGCCCGGTCCTCGGCGTCGTCGTGTAGGATCGCCTGGTAGGGACAGAGCGGGATACACGTCTTGCAGCCCGAACAGTCCTCGGCGATCACGTGAGCCGTGTTCGGCTCGAGCTCGATGTAGCCCCGGTCGATGAGCGCCAGCGTCTGGCCGGCGGCGGCCCCCGCTTGGGCGACGGTCTCGGGGATGTCCTTGGGTCCCTGGCAACACCCGGCCAGATACACGCCGTCCGTAAACGTGTCGACCGGCGCCAGCTTCGGGTGGCGCTCCATGAACCAGCCGTCGCCGGAACACGTGATGTTGAAGGTCCGCCGGACCTCCTCGGCGTCGTGCCGTGGCTCGAGACCCACCGCGAGGATGAGCATGTCGACCGGTATCCGCCGCACCATGCCTGCGAGGGTGTCCTCAACGTCCACGACAAGCTCGCCGTCCCCGTCCGCGTGCTGGTAGACGGAGGCGACCTTGCCTCGAATCAGGTGGGCCCCCTCGGCGGCGATCCGCTGGTAGAACTCCTCGAAGCCCTTCCCCGGCGTGCGCATGTCGATGTAGAAGTTGTAGACCTCGGCGTCGGTCTTCTCCTTGATCAGGTGCGCCAGCTTCAGCGAGTACATGCAGCAGACCTTGGAGCACCACGGGTTGCTCTTCTGGTCGCGGCTGCCCACGCAATGCACGATTCCCACGGACGTGGGCTTCTCGCCATCGCGCAGCACGACCTCGCCACCCGTCGGTCCCGAGGCGTTGACCAAGCGCTCGACCTCCAGGGCCGTGTAGACGTTCGGGTAGATCCCGTAGCCGTAGTGGGGCGAGCGTCGGGCGTCGAAGGTCTGGAAGCCGGTGGCCATGATGATGGCGCCGACGTCCAGGGTCTCTATCTGCTCCTCCTGATCGAAGAAGATCGCGTCCCGGTCGCAGGCCTCGAGACAGGTCTGCTTGCACTTGCCCGAGCTGAACTGGATGCACTGCCCGGGATCGATCAGCACCACCTGCGGGACGGCCTGCGCGTTGGGCAGGTATATCGGCTTGCGCTTGGAGAGCCCGGCATCGAACTCGTCCTCGAACTTGCCGCGCTTGTAGACGCAGGCGTCGATGCATTGCTGGCAGCCGACGCATAGCGACACGTCGATGTATCGGGGCCGGTGCTTGACGGTGACCTCGTAGCTGCCCACGAAGCCATCCACCTTCACCACCTCGGTCATCGTCATCAGCGTGATGTTCGGGTGCGCCTTCACCTGCGTCATCTTGGGCGTCAGAATGCAGGCCGCGCAGTCGAGGGTGGGGAAGGTTTTGTCGAACTGTGCCATGTGGCCGCCGATCGCCGCCTCCCGCTCGACGAGATAGACCCGCTTGCCGGCGTCGGCCAGCGTCAGGGCAGCCGTGATGCCGGCGATGCCGCCGCCTACCACCAGAACCTGCGGTTGGATCGGAACCCGGCGGGTCTCCAGGGCCTTGTGGTGGCGGACGCGTCGCACCGCCGCCCGCACCAGGTCGATGGCTTTCTCCGTGGCACTCTCGCGGTCCTCGTGGACCCAGGAGGCGTGCTCGCGAATGTTGACCATCTGGAAGAAGAAGGGGTTCAGTCCCCCCGCGGCGGTCGCGCCGCGGAAGGTCTCCTCGTGCAGATTGGGCGAGCAGGAGGCGACCACGATCCGGTTCAGACCTAGCTCCTCGATGTCCTCCCTGATCATCTCCTGCCCGGGATCGGAGCACATGTACTTGTAGTCCCGGGCGATGGTCACGCCCGGAAGCTCGCCCGCTTTCTCCGTCACCCGTTCCACGTCGACCGTGCGCGCGATGTTGGTCCCGCAGTGGCAGACGTAGACGCCGATCCGAATAGGCGGATCTCCGTTCAAGGGAGGCGCATCGCCGTTGACCGGCGGCCGGCCCTTCGCTTCGCTCCCGGTCGGTCCGGAGCCGAATCCGTTCTCACGCAGCATGGGCCGCCCTCCTTTCCAGGACGGGGTTTGCGCTCACCACGCAGCGGTCGATGCCGAGCTTCTTGGCCGGGATCCCGAGCGCCAACCCGAGGATCTGCGAGAAGTAGAGAACGGGGATCGGCTCGAGGTCGTACTCCCGGCGAGCCTTGCTCTGGTAGACGTCCAGGTTGAATTGGCAGAGCGGGCAGATCACCGCGAGGACATCCGCGCCGCGGGCCTTCGCTTCGTTCAGGAGGCGGTAGACCAGGTGAATCCCGACTTCGGGTAGCGTCCCCGTCTGGCTCGCCCCGCAGCATCGGGTCTTGAAGGGGTAGGGGACGACCTTCGCCCCCGTCGCCTTCAACAGCCGGTCCATCGTTTGCGGATGGTATTGGTCGTCGAAGGTCGCGTACGGCCGCACGATCTGGCAGCCGTAGTAGGGAGCGATCTTGAGGCCCTTCAAGGGCTCCTCCACGGCCTCCTTGATTCGCTCCTCGCCGACGTCCTGCGTGAGCACCTCCAGGGGGTGCCGGATTCGGACATCCCCTTCGTAGCGGAGTCCGACGGCATCCAGCGCGTGCCGCACCCGGTGGCCCATCTCGGCCGATTCGGCCAGGTGGCGGCGCGTCTTCTCGAGAACCAGATAGCAGGCGTTGCACGGGGTCAGAAGATCGGAGTTCTCCCGCTCCGCGAGGGCCAGGTTTCGGCTGGCCAGCCCATAGGCCTTAGCCTTGTCGATCGACATGTAGGAGGTGGCCCCGCAGCAGTTCCAGTCGTCCAGCTCTTCGAGCGGCTCGCCGAGCTTCTCGAACACGGCGCGCAACGACTCGTCGTAGGCTCGACCGGTCCCGACGAGCGAGCAGCCTGGGTAGTAGGCCAGTTTCTTCATCACACTGCCTCCGCGTCGCTGCCGACTGCCTCCAGCATCCGCGCCAGGTCCTTTCGCCCCCGGATCGTCTCCTTGCGGAGCGAGAAGCGTCGGGTGCGGACGAGATCCCATGTCAGCCCGACCATTCCGAACATCCGGTGGATGCCCGTCTTCAGCAGCAGCTTAATGACGAGCCAGCTCTCGCTGATCCGCCCCCTGTCGGTGACCAACCGCTGGAATTCTCGCGACAGGACGGGGATGGGCAGGTGCTTCGTGTACACCCCTTCCTCTATGGCCCGGCGCTTGAGGGCGTACATGATCTCGGTAACGGGGATTTGCCGCGGGCCCTCCACCGTGCACTGGTAGCAGCTCGTGCAGAGCCAGATGCTGAAGCTCCCGAGGACGTCGTCTCGGAAGCCTTCCCGCCCGAGATGCATGAGCTGGCGGGGGCTGTAATCCATGTAGGCGAAGAGGGGGCAACTCGCACTGCACAGGCCGCAGTGCATGCATTCACGGACCTTCTCCGCACCGGGCAAGCTGGTGATCCAGCGGGCGAATTCGGGGCTGCGGTCAGCCTCGGTTCGGATGTTCGGCCTCATCGTTCAACCCCTCCCGGGGTCGTTCGTCGCCTCCTACATGGGGCCGCCCACCTCCGACGCGTTGGCCCGGCGCCAGCTCGCGTGGTAGGGACATGCGTGCGGGTACCGCTCACGCAGGACGCACTTTCGGCGGAAGTAGATGCCGCAGCGCATGCACTTCTCGGGCGTGTCTTTGCTCCACGCGACCAGCTGCACGGAGAGTCGGTCCAGAAAGTCGGCGATGTCACGCAGCTCGCTCTTGAGGTGTCCGTCGAAGAGCTCTTGGAACATGCCCTTCTTGAGCTCTGCGTACTCCTCGAGGACGCGTTTCCCTTCGTCCGTGAGCGAGAGGTGGAGCGCTCGGCGATCCGTCTCCGCGGCGGTTCGGTGGAGCAGATCCCGCCCGACGAGTCGGTCGACGGCCTTGCTCGCCGCGGCCGGACTCACATCGAGCAGACGGGCTACGTCGCTGAGGGTGGGGGCCTCAACGAGATCGACGATTTGCAGGAGCTTCAGCTGGCCGAGCGTCAGGAGAGGGTCCCCGTCTTCAGCAAGCCGTCCCTGGATCAGCGCGTCCATCGTCGAGGCGAAGATCTGCGTGCTACCGACGAGATCGTTGGCGGCCTCGAGCCAGGTGCGCCGATACCCGTTTCGAACTTGCATCGCGCGGTGGCCTCCAAGGGGGCAGGGTGGGCCAGTACCGTTTCAACCAGGTTAAATATTAACTTAACCTAGCAAAGTGTCAAGGTAGTTCAAGGAAAAGAGGGGCCCAGCGGTGGGAAGCCATCGAAGTAGGGCCATCGCCGCCGGTCGCGTCGAGCCTACTCCTCCCTGAGCACGACCGCCGGATCCACGCGCGTGGCACGCCTGGCCGGCAGGTAGGAGGCGAGCAGCGCGATCGCCAGGAGAAAGGCGGCGAAGCCTGCGTAGGTCGCCGGGTCGATCGGGTTGACCTCGTAGAGCAGGCCGGAGAGCAGACGCGTGAGCGCCAGGGCTGTCAGAAGGCCGAGCCCGATCCCGAGTCCGCCCAGGATCAGGCCGTGGCGGGAGATCATCCGGAGCACTTCGGAGGGACTGGCTCCAAGAGCCATCCGAATCCCGATCTCGCGCAGCCGCTGGACTACCGAAAACGACATGACGCCGAAGATCCCGATGGCCGAGAGCAGGAGGGCAACGGCGCTGAACAGTGCCAGAAGGGATCCGGTAGAGCGCGTTCCCGCCATTGCCTCTCGAACATAGTCCTGCAGCGTCTGCACGGAGTGGAGGGGCACGTCGGAGTGGAGCGCGCTCACCTCCTCGCGAACGAGCTGGGTTAGCTGCAACGGATCATCCCGCGTCTTCACGAGGACGAACATCTGGTTCGACCAGGCTCGCCCGCTCTGGTTGAACGGCACGTAGACCTGGACGCGCGAAGGATTCTCGAGCTCGTAGTGGCGAACGTTGCGGGCGACGCCGACGACCGTTCGGTAGATGGGGACCGGATTGTCGAAGTCGGAGTCCTCGGTGATCTCGAACGCGACTCGCTTCCCGATCGGGTCTTCGCCCGGCCAGAACCTCTCAGCCATCGTCTCGTCGATCACGCACACGGGCGGGCTGTCGTCGCGGTCCATATCCGTGAAGGCGCTTCCCCTCACCAACTCGACGCCGAGCGCCTCGAAGTGGTCGGGCTTGACCATGTGGAACAGGACCGACTCCCAGTGCTCCTGATCGAAGGGCACCCCCTCGGGCACGATGATCTGCTCCCACGAGTTGCCCTGCAGGGGAACGATGTTGGATAGCGAGACGGCCTCGGCGCCCGGTAGAGCGACGAGTCTCTCGTGCAGCTGGTCGAAGAAGGCCCATGCACCTTCCTTCTCGGTGTACTCCGATACCGGGAGCGAGATGCGAGCGGTGAAGACGTTGTCGTCGACGAATCCCGTGTCCACCCGCTGGAGCTCCGTGAGGCTCTGGATCATCAGCCCGGCGCCGATCAGGAGAACGAGCGCCAGCGCCACCTCGCCGACAACCAGTGCGGAGCGCAGGCGCTGCCGGCCTTTCCCGGCCGTCCCACCGCGCCCTCCCTCTTTGAGCTCCTGGCCGAGGTCGTGGCCCGATCCCCGCAGGGCGGGCGCCAAGCCGAAGAGAAGACCGGTCAGAAGCGCGATCCCGAGCGTGAAGAGGAGAACGTTCGAATCCATGCCGACCCGCTCGGCCATCACCGAGGGGATCGCGTCCGGAAGCCTCGGGATCATGAGCCGGATGGCCAGGAACGCCAGGAGCACTCCCAGGAAGCCGCCGGCGAGCGCGAGCACCGTGCTCTCCGTTAGAAGCTGACGAACGATCCGCCCGCGTCCAGCTCCGATCGCCATCCGCAACGCCAGCTCCTGCCGCCGGCTCTCGCCCCGGGCGAGCAGGAGCGACGCCACGTTTGCACAGGCGATGAGGAGCACGAAGACGACGGCGCCCATCAGGATCCAGATCTGCGTACGGACGTCCCCCACGTATACCTGCTCGAGCGTCTCGAGGCGCGCCACCGCCTGTTGATCGCCCTCCTCATCGGTGATCTCGCGGGTCACGCGATCCATGTCCTCCTGCGCCAGCGCGAGCGTCGAGCCGCCCGCGAGACGGGCGATCGCCCACGTGCCCTGGGAGCACCCCCGCTCCTCCCAGCACATCTGATCGGAGAAGAAGCCCATCGGAAGAAACACTTCCGTGTCGGCGCTGGGAAAGACGAACTCGGGCGCCATCACCCCGATGATGGAATACGGCTGGCCGTCCAGCGTGACTGAGGCTCCGATGACGTCGGGGTCGGATCCGAGACGCCCCTCCCAGAAGCGGTGGGTCACGACGGCGACCGGCTCAGCGCCCTCCCACGTTTCATCCCCCGTGAAGGTCCGCCCCAATGCCGCCGAAACACCCAGCGTCCGGAAAAAGTCGCCGAGCACCAGCCGGACGCGGATCACCTCCGGACGATCGCCTCCCGTGAGCGTGCGCCAGCGTCCAGCGTTCGCGCCCCATGATTCGAATGCACGCGTTCTCTGGCTCCAGTCCCTGAAATTCGGGATGGAAAGCGAGATCGAGAAGCCGGAGGGAGCGATAACGTCGGGGACGAAGAGATCATCAGGATCGCTCACCGGCAGGGGCTCGAGAAGGACCGCGTTGGCCACGCTGAAGATCGCGGTGTTGGCGGCGATGCCGAGCGCGATGGTCAGGGCGGCCACAATGGTGAACGCCGGCCGCCTGAGCAGCGTGCGAATCGAGAACCGGAGGTCCCTGTAAAATGACTCCACGCTCATAGGACGGGTCGAACCGGGCTGAGGTTGCAATGACTACACGGCGGGCTTCCGGGCTCGGCTACGAGGCTGCCGTTCGTTTGAGACCCGTCTCCCTCAGAATCCAGCTCGCGATCTCCTCCACCGAGCGGGCCGTGGTATCCAGGTGTGGGATCCCGTACCGACCGAAGAGCGCATCGGCCTGCCGAAGCTCGTAGCCGACCTGCTGCGCCGAGGCATAGCGGCTTCCTGCCCGCCTTGCCTCCCGGATCTCCTCGAGCCGCCGCGGCGCGATCGTGAGGCCGAAAAGCTTGTCACGGTACGCCGTCAGGGCGGAGCTCAGGCCCTCTCCCTCGAACTCGTCCTCCGTGAGCGGGAAGTTGGCGACGAAGATCCCGTATTGTAGAGCCAGGTATAGTGACGTCGGGGTCTTCCCTGACCTGGACACGCCGACGAGAACGAGATCAGCCTGAGCGTAGTCCTCGATCCGGCTGCCGTCATCGCAGGAGAGAGCGAAGTTGGTGGCCTCGATCCGACGATCGTAGATCTGAGAGTCCGCCATTCCGTGCGCGCGTCCGGTGGCGTGCGCCGACGGCTGGCCGAGCTCGCGCTCGAGCGGCTCGAGGAAGGTCTCGAAGAAATCGAGGACGAAGGCATCGGCTCCCGTCACGATGTTGCGGAGCTCGTCCTGCACGAGCGTGCTGAAGACGATGGGTTTTACGCCGTCGGTCCGGGCTATCGCGTTGATCGTCTGGACGGCTTCCCGCGCCTTGTCGGCGCTTTCCAGGAATGGTAGCGTGATCCTCTGGACCTGCAGGCCGTCGAACTGGGTCATCAGGCTGTTACCGAGCGTTTCCGACGTCACGCCGGTCTGGTCGGAGATGAAGAAGATCGTTCGTGGGCTCATGAGCTTCGCGACACCTCGAGGGATCCGCTGACGCGTGCCGGCGGCCCAGGCGCGCGCCGGCCCAGCGGTGATTCTTCTACCTATATACACACCGAACAAGGGAA
>JBDGZR010000003.1:0-47983 GCA_039588495.1 Gemmatimonadota bacterium
GATTCTCCTGCGTTCCTTCGCCCGAACCGAATCACGGCGATCGACTTCGAGGGCTGGGTACAGGAGCGGGGACTCTACTTCCTGAGCGAGTGGGACGAGCGCTACACCCCTCTGATTGCCGTCGCCGACGCTGGCGAGAGCCCCCAGGCGGGCTCGCTCCTCGTGGGGCGGGTGGGAGGTGGATTGTGGGTGTACGCCGGCCTCTCCTTCTTCCGTCAGCTGCCGGCTGGCGTCCCCGGAGCGTACCGGCTGTTCGCCAACCTGCTCTCGCTCTACCCGGACGAATGGCCGGTCGCGGAGGAGTAGACCGACGCACCGCCCTCTCGGGCCTCGCCGGGCTCGTCATGGCGGCTGGCGGGCTCCTGCAGGGCTGTGGGGGGCCTTCCGGGGATAGCCTGATCGTCTACTCTCCGCATGGCCGAGAGCTCCTCTCCTATTTCGCCGGCGAGTTCGAGGCGGCGAACCCGGGCGTATCCGTGCAATACCTGGACATGGGATCGCAGGAGATCCTGGATCGGCTGCGCTCGGAGAGAGTCAATCCCCAGGCCGATGTCTGGTGGGGCGCCCCGAGCGGCATGTTCGTCCGGGCGGCCGAAGAGGGGCTCCTGGAGCCGTCCGAGCCGACATGGGAGGAGACCGTACCGCCGGGAGCACGCGACTCGGAAGGGCGCTGGTTCGGGAACTACCTGACGCCGGAGGTCATCGCCTACAACTCGGACGCGCTGGCTCCCGATGAAGCTCCGGCGGATTGGGATGAGGTGCTGGAGCCACGCTGGAGAGACCGGGTTCTGATCCGCGACCCGCTGGCTTCCGGCACGATGCGGGCGATCTTCGCCGCCATCATGTACCGGAGTACGAGCGCACCGGCGGCTTCGAGGCGGGCTACGACTGGTTGCGGCGACTGGACGCCCAGACGAAGGAGTACGTGCTCAACCCTACGCTGCTCTATCAGAAGCTGGCGCGGCGGGAGGGGTTGGTGACGTTGTGGGACATGCCGGACATCGAGACGCTGCGGGCCACGTCCGATCTGCCGATCGACTATGTCATCCCGGCGAGCGGGACGCCGGTGGTGGTGGACGGGATCGCGGTCGTCGCAGGATCATCCAGCCCGGATCTGGCCCGGCGGTTCGTGGAGTTCGCGGGCAGCCGGCAGAGGGTGATCGAGGCCGCGGAGCGCTTCTTCCGGATTCCCGCCCGCTCTGACATCCCCTCCGACTCACTGCCCGTCTGGCTGCGGGAAATCCTGCCCCAAGTCCAACCGATGCCCATGGACGCCGGCTTTATCGAGGATAACGTGGGTGAGTGGCTCCGGCACTGGGACCGCGAGATCCGGGGACGCGGCCGAGCCGCGGAGGAGGTCGAGTGAGCCCGGAGCCGGCCGGTTGAGCCTCGAGCTGCGCGGACTGCGAAAGAGGTTCGGGGAGGTGGTCGCGGTGCGCGACTTCACCCTGGAGCTCGAGGCCGGCGAGCTGATGACGCTGCTTGGGCCCAGCGGCTGCGGCAAGACGACGGCCCTTCGGCTGATCGCCGGCTTCGAAACACCGGACGCCGGCCGGATCCTCTTCAAGGGAACGGACGTAACCGCGCGGTCGCCTCAGAAACGCGGCTTCGGGATGGTCTTTCAGAGCTACGCGCTCTTCCCGCACCTCTCGGTGTTCGAGAACGTCGCCTTCGGACTCAAGGCTCAGCGCCGGGAGGCGAGTGAGCTCGGAAGGCTCGTCGAGGGTGCGCTCGCGCGCGTCGACCTTGTGGGCTATGTGGACCGGAGGGTGCAGCAGCTCTCCGGCGGCCAGCAGCAGCGCGTCGCACTGGCGCGGGCGCTGGCGATCGAGCCGCCCCTCCTCCTGCTCGATGAGCCCCTCTCGAACCTGGACGCGTCCCTGCGCGAGCGGACCCGCACGGAGCTCCGCAGCCTGATCAAGGGGCTCGGGATCACAGCGCTGTACGTGACGCACGATCAGGAGGAGGCCTTCGATCTCTCCGACCGCGTCGCGGTGATGAAAGACGGCGAGCTCCGCCAGATCGGCACACCGGAGGAGCTCTACGATCACCCGCACGACGTGTTCGTGGCGGGCTTCGTCGGTCGCGCGAACCTTCTTTCGGGGCTCCTCGAGTCCTCGCACGGCAGCGAGCTGAGCGTCCGCCTCGTGGGCGACGCGCTCTGGCCGGTCGATCCGGAGGGGACGAGCGGGCTGGAGCCCGGGCAGGCCGTGCAGGTCGTGGTGCGTCCTGAGGATCTGGAGCTCGTCCCCGAAGGCCGCCGTGCGACCGAGCTCGTCGGCGTCGTGGGCGAGCGGGTGTTTCGGGGTGCTCGGATCGCCTACCACGTGAAGTTGGCGAACGGCACGGCGGTCGAAGTGGAGGCCGATCGTCGCAGCGAGGCGCGCGGCGGGCGGATCGTGGTGAGACCTCGCGCCCACGCTCACGTGCACGTCTACCCCGCGGCGGAATGACGGGCCGCCGAAGACCCGCGGCAGCGGCCTGGGAACGCCGCCACACGGCGGCCCTCGCCGTGCCCGTGGCCCTCCTTCTCGTCTGGCTGGTGCTGTACCCGAATCTGCTGGTGCTGGCCGAGTCCGTACGCGAAGAGGGTCGGCTCTCGCTGGAGCACTACGCCGACTTCTTCTCCACCCGCGCGGAGCTGGCGGCGCTCTGGGCCAGCGTCTGGACCAGCCTGGCGAGCGTGGCTCTAGCGGCCCTCATCGGTGTGCCGCTCGCCATCTTCTTCCACCGCTTCGATTTCCCCGGTCGGAGGGTCTTCGGTGCGCTCGCAGCGCTGCCGGTCCTGCTTCCACCCCTGGTCGGCGTAATCGCCTTCCTGTTTCTCGTCGGCGAGAGCGGGATTCTCACGCGCGGGGTGCAGCTGGCCCTGGACCTCGAAACGGCCCCATGGAGGCTGGCCGGTGCCCCGGCGATCCTCTTCGTGCATGCCTACACGATGTACGTCTACTTCTACCTGTTCACCCTCGCGGGGCTGGCCCGGATGGACGCCGGGATCACCGAGGCGGCCGCTTCCCTCGGAGCCGGCCGGTGGCGGATACTGCGGACGGTGACTCTCCCGTTGCTCGTCCCGTCGCTGACCGCCGCGGCCCTTCTCGTCTTCATGACCTCGATGGCCTCCTTCTCCGCCCCCTACGTCTTCGGCGGCGGATTCCGGGTCCTGACCACCCAGATCTACGCGAGCAAGATGAGCGGTGCGCTCTCGATGGCCATGGTCGAGACGGTGATGCTGGCCTCGGCCTCGCTGGTCGCCCTCTGGTTCCTCCGCCGCTACGAAGAGGCGCGCGAGTACGTGGTCGTGGGCAAGGGCGTGGCTCCCGCTCGGCATGTGGTTCGCTCTCCCGGTACGAGGGCGATTCTGGCGGCGGCCGGCGCCGTCTGGGTGCTGCTGCTCCTGCTGCCGCACCTGACGCTGGTCCTGGTGTCCTTCGTGCCCGATGGAGGGTGGACGACCCAGCTGCTACCGGAGCGGTATTCCCTGGAGAACTACCGGGGGCTGCTGCGTGACCCTCGGCTGTTCGCGCCGATCCTGAACTCGCTGCAGATGGCCACCCTCGCCACCGCGGCCAACCTCGTCTTCTGCTTCGTCGCGGCCTATCTGGTGGTGCGGCGAAGCTTCCGCGGTCGCGCCTGGCTCGCCGTGCTCCTGGTCCTGCCCTGGGCGCTGCCGGGTACGGTGATCGCCATAGGGCTCTCCACGACTTTCAGCGCGAACCAACCGTGGGCGGGCCGCTTCGTCCTCGTCGGCACCTTCTGGATCCTTCCGCTCGCCTACTTCATCCGGAACATCCCGCTCGTCGTCCAGGCCGCCATCTCGGCCTTCCGCCGCTTCGACCCGACGCTGGAGGAAGCGGCGGCCTCTCTCGGCGCCGGCTGGATGACGACGATGCGGCGGGTGGCGCTGCCGCTCGTCACTCCCGGACTGGCAGCCGGGGGCCTGCTGGCGTTCGTCACAGCGCTCGGTGAGTTCGTCGCCTCGATCCTCCTCTATGCGCCGCGGTCGCGCCCGATCTCGATCGAGATCCTGGCCCAGCTCCGGGCCTTCGACTTCGGCGGAGCCGCGGCGCTGGGCGTCGTGCTGGCCCTGCTGATGGCGATCGTCTTCGTGATCGGCGGGCGTTTCGTGCGCGAAGGGGTAGGAACGCCGGGAGGCTGACGGGCCGCTCGAATCGATACCGAAAGGAGAGAACCGATGAAGCTCGACCTGAAGGCGCTGGCCCTGACATGCGGGATCTTCTGGGGCGCCCTGCTTTTGCTCGTCTCGCTGGGCGACATGGTCTGGCCCGAGTACGGGGAGGAGATCCTCGAGATCGCGGAGTCGATCTATCCCGGGTATCACGGGCCAACCGGCGCGGGTGCGGCGGTGATCGTCACCCTCTACGGGCTGGTCGACGGCGCGATCGGTGGGTTCGTCTTCGGCTGGCTGTACAACACTTTCGTGGCCAGGGGAGCCACAAAGAGCGCCACGGCCTAGGGCCCGGCCCCGCGCTGAGGTGCCGCCTACTACTCCTGGGGCGGCAGCGCCCGGATCTCGCCCTGGTTCTCCGGCTTCTTGCCTCTCTTGTCAGCGTAGAAGTCTCGGATGAGCTGCAGGTCGGCATCCAGGTCGCCGGTCGGGCGGAGGATCGATCCCAGGCCGATTCGCTTCGTCGGATAGTCGATGAAGGCGAGGATGATCGGGACGTCCGCCCCGACGGCGATGTAGTAGAAGCCGGTCTTCCAGTGCGAGGTGTGGCTGCGCGTGCCCTCCGGGGCCAGCGCGATCACCATTTCGTCGGCCTCGTTGAAGGCCGCGACCACCTGGTCGACGAAGTTGTGTCGCTTCGACCGGTCGAGCGGAACGCCGCCGAGGAGGCGCATCAGCCAGCCGAGCGGCGGGCGGAAGAGGGTGTGCTTACCGACCCAGTTCCGCTTCATGCCGAGGCCCACGAACATCAGTATGGCGATGGGGAAGTCCCAATTGGTCGTGTGTGGGGCGCCGATCGTGACGAACTTCGGCGGCCGCTCCGGGACATCATCGACGAGCGTCCAGCCCATGAGGCGGAGAACCCCTCGGGCGAGGCGCTGTCCGATCACGCGTTCCGATGTCCGGAAAAAACGAAGGGATGCACGTACTCAGTGTAGGAGAGGATGCTTCTTCCGTCCACGCCCGAAGCCGCCGCAGCGGCGGCAGCCCCGGACTCGGCCCTGCGTTTCGCTAAACGACCTGAAGCGGCACCTGGACGGTAACCTCGCGGCCGGGCACCTCGATCTCGGGCACCCGGATCTCGGGGACGAAGACCTCGGGGATGTCGAAGCCGGGGATCGTGATCTCGGGGATCACCAGCCACGGCTCGCCATCCTCCTTGTCCCAGTTGAACTCGAACGAGGGGATCTTGATCTCCGGGAACCACATAGAGGGTGTGTTGAACTCCGGCACGACGATCTCCGGGATCTCGATGTCAGGCAGCATGAAAGAGTATGTGTAGGAGCCATCCTCCGGACCCCAGTCCCAGGTTCCCGAATGCTCTTCCGGGAGCTCGGCGGTCAGCGTGCGTGTGTCGCCATCGCGAACAACCGTGATCGACAGGGAGCCCGCCTCCGCCTCGTGCACCGCTTTCGCCACGTCACGCACGTCTTCCACCGCTCGATCGCCGACGCGCGTGATCACATCGCCGGCCTTGAGGCCCGCCTCGGCAGCGGGTGAGTCCTCTCGAACCGAGGCGATCAGGGCGCCCTCGGTCACGCCGAAGTACTCGGCCAACTGGTCTCCGAGAGATTGCAGCTGCACGCCGAGCCGGCCCCGTCCGCCGATCGCGAAGAACTGGTGCTCGCCATGTTCCCCGTGCTCGCCGTCTCCCGGCGCGATGAACACGCCTTGCCGGCGGTCGGTATCCGGGCCGAGCCACACGACGCCCGGCCGCTCGCCAAGCTCGACCGATATCTCGCGCGCCTGTCCGTCCCGGACCACACCGAGCTCGACTGTTCGTCCGGGCGGTGTCTCGCGAACCATTCGTGACAGCTCGCTGACGCTCTCGACGTCCTGGCCGTTGAACTCGACGATGACGTCGTCCGCCAGCAGTCCCGCCTCGGCCGCAGGCCCGTCCTCGGAGACGTCGATGATCAGAGCTCCACGCTCCTCCCGCAGCCCCAGGCGGTCCGTGACCGCGTCGTCGACCTCTTCCAGGTAGACGCCCAGGAAGCCGCCGCTGCCGATCGTTATGACTTGGGGCGCTTCCGGCGATTCCTGCGCCCTCAGGGACGCGAGTCCGGCGATCGCCACGACCGCGAGAACCAGCCCCAGCGCCACAAGCAGCTTTCCTCTCATCTTCCACGCTCCGTGTTTCGGATCGATCTTCTGTAAACCCTACGTGCCCGGGGGCCTTCGTGTGTCACACGAGTTGGATGCTCGGGAGGCGCCGGATCGTTGCCCGATCCGGCAAGGATGGCTCAGGCCGCGCCGTTCTCCACCGCGTACAGGAAACGGGTGAACCCCTCGTCGTAATCGGAGAGGCCGTTCTGGCCGGTGAGGCGCATGCGCTCGTCGTAGAGGCGACGCATCATCACCGTCATGCCGCGCTCGACCGCCGAGAGATGCGGCACCAGAGCGTGGAAGGCCCATTTGAGCTCCGGCTTGAGGCTCGCGCGGTCGACGAGGTCGTGGAAGTGGTTCTCTCCGGCCGCTCCTTCTCCCGCCTCCTTGCGGGCGACGATCCGCAGCTGCCGGTGCAGCCGCTCGCTGTATGCGGACTGAACGAGGACCGGATCATCGGAGGCCACGAGCGCGAGGTAGGCCAGCGCCTGCGCCTCGAGCTCCTTGAAGTACCCCTTCCGGTGGCTGAACTCGTGGGCGATGACGTGGGGCTCGAAGATGCCGGTGTCGCGGAATATCGCGACGTCTCCCGAGATGAAGTCGCACCCTCCGAGGGCGAAGGGGAAGAGGAACTGCGCCAGCATGAAGCTGCGTATCGAGTCGCTGGTCTCGACGCGTTGTCCGGTGATGCCCGCGATGTACCGGGTGAGCGCCTCGTTCACCCGCTCGGCTAGCTCGGGACGCGGCACCTGCATGGGCCGATAGATGTCGTTCAGCTTGCGGGTGAAGATGGCGATCTCCGCCCTTCGGGCCTCGAGGGACATCGCGGGGAGGTGGCTGACGTCGGCGCCGTAGACGGCCAGAAATTCGATCTTGCGGACGCCGAGCCGCCGGATCCAGTCCTTCGCAGCGCTACCGGCGTAGGCACCGAACGCCGCTGCCTGGAGGGCGAGTCCCGGCACGGAGGCGCCGAGCAGAAGGCGGGAGAGGAACGGGGCGGCCATCATGATGTCCGGCAGGGCGACTGGCGAGTTCGCCACCCGGTTCGGGATGCGGATCCGTTCCACTCCCTGCTCTTCTTTGTTCACGCCGGCCTCTCCTCTGCGTGCCGTTTCAAGGTAATACGATTACGTCGGAGGTCCGTTTCAGGGGGGAACAGATCAGGTGATCCGTTTCTACCGCCGGCAGGAGTAGCGCCCGTTGGTCTCGACGGGCACCCAGCCCTCTTCACGGAGGCGAGTCCGCACAGCCTCGTCGTTGACCGCCAGAGCCAGACAGAGCACGTCCCCCATCTTCACCTCCGACCGCTCGTCCACTGGCCACGTACTGCCGTCCCGCTCCAGCACCAGCGGGAGCCCGGGCGGCTTCAGAGCGATGGATTCGGAGACGGCGGCGTCGGATTGGCCGACCTCCCATCTCCAGCGCTCCACGCAGACGCTGCCGTGGAGAAACCGGTGGATCCACTCCTCGATGTCGACCTCGCGGCCGAACAGCACCCGCGAGCCGGCGTCGCTCACCTGGGCGGCCGTGACGGTCTCGGTCCGTTTGTCGATCGCGACGTAGGAGACCGGCACCCGCGTCATGTCGACTGCCCGCCGTGCGAGAAGGAGGTTCATGCCGTCACTGGGGGTCACGCCGAGTACCGCGCGCCGCGACTCGACGGCGGCCTGGAGCAACGTGCGCTCCTGACTCGCGTCTCCATACACGATTCGATGTCCATCTCTCTGCGCCGCCTGCGCCTCGGCCGCGTTTCGGTCGACCATAACGACCGGCTCGTCCCCCCGCTCCAGCGACCAGGCGAGGGCGCGCCCCAGAGCGTTGGCCCCGAGGATCGCCCAGCCGCGCAGAGGCCGTCGAACGCCTAGGGCCGAGGCCACGAGGCCGGCCGTGCCGCCCTGGAGGACGACGGTCGCCGCGATGACGAGAAAGACCAGGGCCAGCAGCTCATCTCCACCGACGATCCCTTCTTCCGTGAGCCGGCGCGCGAACAGCGAGGCGATCGCCGCCGCCACGATGCCGCGGGGCGCGATCCAGGAGAGGAACAGTCTTTCGTTGACGGTCAGATCCGATCCGGCGGTGCTCACCGCCACGTCGGCTGGCCGGACGAGCAGCATGAGCGCCAGCACCGTGAGTGCGCCAGGCCACCCGAGGCTGACGACCTGGGCGACGCGCACGTCGGCTGCCAGGAGCACGAAGAGCAGGCCGACGAGCAGGACGGTCAGCTGCTCCTTGAACTCCCTCAGCTCGGCCTGCACCCGGGTGCGCATGTTGCCGACGACGAGGCCGGCGACGGCGGCCGCCATGATGCCGCTCTCCGGGAGGATCGCGTTGCTCACCTCGAACAGAGCCAGAACCATGGCGAGCGTGAAGATGTTCTCGTAGCCCTCGGGGACCACCCTCTCCGAGCGGAGGAGCCAGCCGAGGAGGAGCCCGCTCGCAGCGCCCATGATGGTGCCGGCCGCGATCCGGATCGGGAGGCCGAGCAGGCTGGTGGCGGCGGACGTGGTCGTCGTCGCGAGCACGAACTCGAGCAGAACCACGGCCAGTACGGCGCCGATCGGATCGATCAGGATCGCCTCCGCCTCGAGGATCGTCTGGAGTTTCCGCTTGACGCGGATCCGCCTCAGAAGCGGGGTGATCACGGTCGGTCCCGTGACGGTGACGATGGATCCGAAGAGCAGGGCCGGTTGCCAGCCCCATCCCATGATCAGCATGGCGGCGGCCATCCCGCCGCCGGCGGTGATGGCACCGCCGACCGTGATGAGGCGGCGAATCGTCCAGGCCTCGGCCCGGAGCCGCTGCCAGCGGAGGTTGAGGCCGCCCTCGAAGAGGACGACCGCGACCGCGAGACCCACGATCTCATCCAGGCCGTGGCCGAGCGTCTCCGGCCGGACGATGTTCGCGACGTCGGGTCCCAGGAGAATCCCGATGCCCAGGAGGAGGACGATGCCGGGAATGCGGAGGTGCCGTGCCACCGATTGGGCGGCGATGCCCGCGGCCAGCGCGATCGCGAAGGTGAGGGCCGGGTTGTCCAAAGCCGACCTCAGCTCTTCCGGAGTATGCGTGCCGCCGCCGGCGCCGACTCGGGCGTGAGCCACTCCGAGAAAGTGGGGTCCAGCTGGCGCTCGACCGCATCTTCCATTCGTGAGATCGCGCGCTCTCGGAGCAGGCGCTTGGTACTCCCATAAGCGCCGGGAGGCAGGTCCGCAAGTTCTCCGGCTACGTCGAGGGCTCGCGCTTCGACCTCTCCCACCGGGCGCAGCTCATCCAGCGCTCCCCACCCGAGCGCCTCTTCGGGGCCCGCCGTGCGCGCCGTAAGCACGAGGCGGCGGGTCGCCTCGCGGCCCAGCTCCGCCCGCACCAGCTCCAGCGGCGCGATCGGGAAGGGAACGCCGACCCTGATCTCGGTGAGGCCGAACTCGTACTCGCCCAATCTTCCGATACGATAGTCGCAGGCGATCGCGAGGATGAACCCGCCGGCGATGGCGTGGCCGTCGATCGCTCCGACGACGGGACGAGGGAGACCGTAGAGTCGGAGAAGAGCCCGACCGAAGGTGAGGAGGAGCTCCCGCTGCTGCTCCCTGTCGTAGCTCGGCAGAACCTTGAGATCGAGACCGGCAGAGAAACATCCCGCCTCCCCGGCCACCACGACCGCGCGAACGGTCGGGTCGGATTCGAGGCGGGTCAGAGCCCGATCCAGCTCGGCCGCGAACTCTATGTCGATCGCGTTGACCGGCGGCCGGGCCATCCGGACGATGGCGATCCAGTCCTGCATCTCGATACGAACGCTATCTTCCGCTATCTTCGAACCTCCCGCTCCAGTAGCTGGTCATCGAAGGTGGCTTCCGTTCATGGTGAGCGAAACCCCGTCCGATCAGGTAGGAAGAAAGGCAGGAACGTGGAGGCTCATGCGTGGAGGGCCGCGGTGCTTCGGCGTGTCGCGACGCCCTTTGTCCTCGTGCTGATGGTCCTCTCCGGGCTCGGCGCCGTGGAAGCCCAGAGCCCGAGAGAGGGGCAGGAGGAGCCGGCGGAGCTCGTTCTCCGGAACGGCCGCATCGTCACGTTGGACGAGGCGCTTCCCGAGGCCACCGCTCTGGCGGCGTCGGCCGGGCGGATCATGGCCGTTGGCAGCGATCGGGAGATCGAGGCCTACGTGGGCGCGGGAACGGAGGTGATCGACCTCGATGGACGCCTCGCCATCCCAGGCTTCATCGAGGGGCACGGCCACTTCATGAGCCTCGGCAACTCCCGGCTCATCCTCGACCTCATGCACGTCACAGGCTGGGACGAGATCGTGGGCATGGTGGAGGCCGCCGCGCGGGATGCAGCGCGGGGCGAGTGGATCCGGGGCCGCGGCTGGCACCAGGAGAAGTGGGAGTCGGTGCGCGAGCCGACCGTCGACGAGGTGCCGCTCCACACGGGGCTGAGCGCGGTCTCGCCCGAGAACCCGGTCCTGCTGGGCCACGCGAGCGGGCACGCCGCCTTCGCGAACGCCAGAGCGCTGGAGCTGGCCGGGATCGACCGGGACACGCCGGACCCTCCCGGCGGGACGATCGTTCGGGACGAGGAGGGGAACCCGACCGGCCTTCTGAGGGAGACCGCGCAACGGCTGGTATCCGCGGTGATGGCGCGTCAACGCGCCGCTCGAACATTGGACGAACAGGTGGCCGAGGCCCGTCTGGCGGCGAAGGTTGCCTTCGACGAGCTGCTCGCGAAGGGCGTCACCTCCTTCCAGGACGCGGGCTCGGGCTTCCAGCTCATCGACTTGTTCCGGAGCCTGGTCGAAGAGGGCGAGATGCCGGTACGCCTCTACGTGATGGTCCGGACCTCGAACGAGGAGATGGCCCGCCACCTGGCGGAATACCGGATGGTCGACCACCTAGACGGCTATCTGACGGTACGGTCCATCAAGCGCCAGGTGGACGGGGCGCTCGGGTCGCACGGTGCCTGGCTGCTCGAGCCCTACTCCGACATGCCGGAGACCGACGGGCTCGTGCTCGAGCCCCTGGAGGAGATCCAGCGCACGGCGGAGCTGGCGCTCCAGCACGATTACCAGTTGAACACGCATGCCATCGGTGATCGGGCGAACCGCGAGATGCTGGATATCTATGAGGCGGCATACGCGGATGCCCGCGCCGCTGACGCGGACGCGGACCTCCGGTGGCGGATCGAGCACGCTCAGCACGTGCACCCGGACGACCTGCCCCGCTTCGCGGAGCTCGGGGTGATCCCGGCCATGCAGGCCATCCACGCCTGCTCGGATGCCCCCTGGGTGCCGGAGCGGCTGGGTCTCGAGCGGGCGGCCTCCGACGGGTACATGTGGCGGGCGCTCACCGAGTCCGGAGCCGTGGTCACGAACGGCACGGATGCCCCCGTCGAGGACGTGGATCCGATCGCCAGCTACCACTGCACGGTGGCGCGCCGGCTGCCGGACGGCTCCGTGTTCTTCGCCGGGCAGGAGGATCAGCGGCTGAGCCGCATCGAGGCGCTTCGCACCTACACGATCAACAACGCCTACGCCGCGTTCGAAGAGGACCGGAAGGGGACGCTCTCTCCGGGGAAGTACGCGGACATCGTCGTTCTCTCCAAGGA
This sequence comes from Gemmatimonadota bacterium, assembly GCA_039588495.1. Classification (GTDB taxonomy): domain Bacteria; phylum Gemmatimonadota; class Gemmatimonadetes; order Palauibacterales; family Palauibacteraceae. The sequence continues at coordinate 11,885 of JBDGZR010000003.1, forward strand.
CATCCTCGAGGTGCCGGAGGCGGAGATCCTCGAGGCGCGCGTCCTCTACACGATCGTGGGCGGCGAGGTCAAGTACCGGGCGGAGTGATCGGTCCGCCGAGGTCGGGCGGGTGTACGAAAAGCGGGCGTAGTCCTAGCGGGGTGAAGGTACGGCGCAAGCCGAGCAGGCATAGGAAGGGAGGCAGAAGGTGAGGATGCTCGTCATCGGTGGTACGGGGACGGTGGGGACCGAGGTCGTCCGGGCGCTGACCGACAGGGGTGCCAAGGTCCGCGTTATGACGCGGACGCTCGGCGCGCACTCGGGGGCGGAGTACGTGGCCGGGTCGCTCGAGTCTCCCGAGACGTTGGGCTCGGCGTTCGACCGGGTCTCGAAGGTTTACCTGCTGACGCCCTTGGCGGAGAACGAGGTCGAGCTGGGGATGAACGCCGTCAAGGCGGCTCAGGAATCCGGCGTCAACCACATCGTGTTCCAGTCGGTGCACCACGCCGCGGACGCGCCCCAGGTGCCCCACTTCAAGACGAAGCTCGACATCATCGAGGGTCTCCGGTCCTCCGGCATCCCGTACACCGTTCTGTCGCCCAACAACTTCTTCCAGAACGATCTGGGGCTGCAGGAGGCGATCAGCCGGTACGGCGTCTATGCGGCTCCGATCGGGGGCGTAGGGTGCAGCCGGGTCGACGTCCGCGATATCGGGGATGCGGCGGCCGTTACCCTTCTCGAGGAGGGGCACGAGGGACGCGATTACGCGCTCGTCGGTCCGGAGATCCTGACCGGCGAGGAGTGCGCGGCCATTTGGGCGCGATACCTGGGGCGCCATGTCGCCTACGGCGGGAACGATTTGGAGGCCTGGGCCGAGGCCGTAAGCTCCATGATGCCGGAGTGGCTGGTCCGCGACCTCTGCATCATGTTCGCCTACTTCCAGGAGCATGGCCTGATGGCGAGCGAGGAGGAGGTCGCGGAGCTGACAAGGCTTCTCGGCCGCCCGCCTAGATCCTTCGAGGATTTCGTGGCCGAGGTGGCTCCCGGCTGGTGCTGACCGCGGCTTCGTCTCGCGACAGCTTTGGCGGTCAGCGACTGAATTCAGCACTGCTACGTCGTGGCGGCCGAGCAGCGCGCCCGCCCGGCAGCTAAGTTTCGTCGGCGGTTGTCGTTGACATGTCTGGGGAGCGGGCTCATCATCGACTTGTCTTCGCGAGCAGTGTTGTATCGTCTCTGCATGCGAGCCGCCGTGGCTGATCTCTCTCGCGTACGGATGCTATGGGCCTCATAAAGGAAGTCCGCGAGCGCCGGCTGATTGCCTACATGGGCGCCTATCTGGTCACGGGGTTTGTGGTCCTCGAGGGCGTAGATCAGCTGATCTCCCATGAATACGCCCCGGCCATCGCATACCCGATTGCTCTCGTCTTCTACGTGTTCGGCGCGCTGGGGAGCCTCACGTTCGCCTGGTACCACGGCGAGAAGGGCCGTCAAGAAACGACTCGCGGCGAGGTGGCCATCCATACCACGCTCTTTCTGCTTGCGCTGGCGACGAGCGCCTACGTCTTCACGAGCCAGCGGCAGGCCGCAGAGCTTGCAGCAGCCGCCGCCTCCAGCGGCCTGGAGGCCAACAGCCTGGCCGTCCTCTACTTCGAGGATCTGAGCTCGGCTGGCGAGCTGACCTACGTGGCCGATGGCATCACCGAGGCGCTTATCGATCAGCTCTCTCAGGTGAGGTCGCTGGCGGTCATCTCCAAGAACGGAGTGGCCGCCTATCGCGGCGCCGACGTCACCGTGGACAGCATCGCCCGGGCTCTGGAAGTCGGAAGCGTCATCCGAGGGAGCGTGGAACAAGCCGGGGACGACCTGCGTGTGACGACGCGTCTCGTAGACGGTTTCAGCGGTGCGGATATCGAGCGCGCCACGATCGAGATGCCGGCGGGCGATTTCTTGGCGACACGGGACTCGGTAGCCGAAAGCGTCTCACGCCTGCTGCGCCAACGGCTGGGCGAGGAAGTGGCCCTTCGCGAACGGCAGGCCGGGACGGAGAACGTCGAGGCCTGGTCGTTGCTGCAGAGGGCCGAGCGTTTACGCAAGGACGCCGAAGATCTCGATGAGGCGGGTGATCTGGATGCCGCGTTGGCGGCTTTCCAGCACGCAGACTCGCTGCTTGCCATGGCGGAGGCGGCGGATCCGAATTGGACGGAGCCGCCGACGCTCCGGGCGCGAATCGCCTCGCGGCGGGCGTTCTTCATCGCGAACGAGACCGGTGACTTCGATGCTGCGGTGCTGTCGATCAACGAGGGCATCGAGCACGTCGATAGGGCCTTGGCGATCACAGCCAACGACCCGAAGGCGCTGGAGCAGCGCGGTACGCTTAACTATCTGCTCTATCTCCTGGACGTCACTCCCGATCGAGTGGAGGCGGATAGACTCTTGGACGTCGCGCAGGCTGATCTTCAGACCGCCGTAGAGTCCGACCCGAGTCTGGCGAGCGCGTACAGCGTCTTAAGCCACCTCTACTATCAGCGGCAGGACAACATCTCGGTTGTGCTCGCGGCCCGTCGAGCCTATGAAGAAGATGCCTTCCTGGAGAACGCCGACCTCATTGTGCAGCGTCTCTTCTGGGGCCACTATGACCTCGAGCAGATCAGCGACGCCGGTCGCTGGTGCGAAGAGGGGGCTCGCCGCTTCTCCGACAACCACAACTTCGTCGAGTGCCAGCTCTGGATGATGCTCGCCCCGATCGGTGAGCCGGACGTCGACGAGGCCTGGCGGTTACGCGCGGACCTCGTGTCGCTCGCACCAGCGACCCAAGAGCCGTTTGTGGACCGTGTGGGTTACCTCCTGGTCGCCGGTGTGCTTGCCAAGTCGGGCCTCGCGGACAGCGCTTCGAGCGTCTTCGTACAGGGCAGGGGGGATGAGGAGGTCGATCCGCAACAGGATCTCGTGGTCACGGAAGCGGCGATACGGGCCACCACCGGCGATCCGGATGGAGCGATGGAGCTGCTGCGACGCTACGTGGCCGCAAACCCGCTCCACAGCTTCGCAGTCGGTGAGAACGTCCACTGGTGGTGGCGCGACCTCAGGAACCGACCCGATTTCCAGGCGCTCACACGGCGCGGAGACTGACCCGGGTTCTCTGAGAGGCTGGCACGTTCTCTGGCGCCAGCGAGGTGTCAGGCGATCCACCGCAGTCTGATCGGGCGTTTTCCCCACACGAAAAGGCGAGAATCTCGATTTGCGCGTCGTCTCGCAGATTCTCATACTGGACTTAGCCCTGTCACGAAGGTGTATCTGCTTTCGGGTCAGAGTGTTGTCGGACTGGTGGAGCCGTAGGGCGACCTTTATACTGTGCGCCTACGGTTCGCGGAAGCACCACGAGGCGTTTGGGAACTCTTCACCGTCACATGGAGTCACGAATGAGATCGCTTGTCTCGGTCTTTGTTGTATCCGTTTTAGCTGCTGCCTGCTCGGACGGCGGCGTAACCCCGAGCCCGACTGGTCTCGGTGAGCCGCCAGTGCTCTCCGCTGACGTCACGGCGGCTCTTACCGGCACGTCGATGTGCACCGACGGCAGTGATGTGTGGTCGCCGTGTGATGGCTACGACAGCTACGCGAGCGCGGACGGCGGCATCCAAGACCGCCCGGCGTCCTCCGTAATCGGGACCGGCAACCCGGGAAGCTTCTTCCTTCCCGAGCTTGTCGACAACCACAAGCCCTTCCCCGGCACTTTTCTGTCGGGCTTGGAGAGTTTTCTGTCGGTCAAGATTTGTTTGCTGGCGGGCCCGCGCGACGATCCCGCGAGCTGCACGGAACCTCGGGGAGTGCCGACAGGCTTCAGCGAAGAGGTCGATTTTTACTCGGCTAAGTGGAAGCCTTCGAGGGCAGGCGGCGACGACAACGATAATAAAAAGTACTGGCGCATCTACGTCGTGCTCGGCGGCACGGAAGTTCTGGCGTTCCGCGATGTTTGGGTGACCGATCCCTCCAACATCAACCCGGCGGATGGCGAAGCGCTCTCGCTGCGTGTCGGCTCCAACGTCAACATAAAAATCGCGATCACCGATGCCTCCGGCATCCAGGTCGGGACATGCAGTGCAACCGACTCGAATTCGGGAACGAACGACGAGGACGGAGAGGAAGCGCTCTGCTTGATCCCGGCCGGCTCGCCGGGACAAATCAACCTCGGGACTACATGTGCAGACCCGAATGGATGCACGGTCAGTACGACTCTAGGTGCCCAGACCTTCCCGCTCCTCATCAATGTCGACGCGCAGTGCGACGGGGACATCGAGACTGACCTTCCGCTCTACGGGCCGTGTGTCGAGATGTCGGCCGATATGCCCGCTGGAGAGGAGCTTGTCGACTCTTACATTTTCTTCTGCAACAATGGCGAGCCGATCGGCGCACCGGACGACGGTGCCTTCGTGCTCCAGCAGTCGGACGACCTCGGAGCGGGGACCGGCGGGACGCTGACGCTGCCCGCGGTCGAGTGTCCCATCAATTCCGCCGCCGCCTCTGAGCTTGATGGGTTCTGGGACCTGATCGCTGGTGGGGCCGAGAAGGTGGCGGGCCTGCTCGGGGCACGCGAGCTGATCGCGACCGCAGCTGTCCGCCACAGCGGCGGCGGCGGCTCGCTCGCCGGGTTCGGGAGCAAGTTCCAGCTCGGCGGGCCGGCATATCTCGGCCCGGCTGAGGGGGTGGGCGGCGCGGAGCTTCCTACCGTCGTTCAGCAGGATGAAGCCGTTGACGTTGTTGTCCCGGTCTACGGAGGAGGAGTGGGCGGTGTGGCACCGGGGACGACGGTCTACTTCTTCTCGACGCAGGGGGCGGGCGCTTCGGGCTCCTATGTTGGAGACGTCGACTGCCCGGACGACGGGACCTACGCGGCGGGGCGGTGGACGTACGACGATGGAGCGGTGTGCGACGACAGCGGTGCTCCGGTCATCTACACGACCGGCAGCGTCAGCGAAGCCAGAGCCGTGTGGACGCCCGGTAGCATCCCTGCGCTGGGCGGCACGACGGTCGACCTCCGGATGCTCTGCGCGGGCTGCGCCGTCGAGGGCAGCGACACGCCGATCAACAATGGGGGCAGCATCGACGGGCTGCTCCAGGACGCCGTCGACCGCGATCGGAATCCGTTCGGAGACACCGGATACCACAACGGGCCGATCGACGGTGTGGTGGACGCGTTCGAGCCCATAGACCACTTCACGGACAACGCCGTGGCGCACAACGACCTCGCCATGGTGCGGAGCGCTCTGGTGTGCGGCGACAACGTCGCCCCCGACGACGTGACGGATGGTGTTCGCGAGGCCGCTTGGGACTGCGCAGGCGAGTATAAGTTCACGGCGAAGATCGGCGGCGGAAAGACGCAGCCCGATAACGCGTCGCTGCTCTGGACCCATGACGGCACGAACCTGTACGTGGCGATCGAGATCCGCGGCGCCGGGGCGAAGGATCTGAACGACGCCTTCTTCTACTTCGACAATGACGCCACTGCCGGTCCAGTCGGCGGCGCGTACGTGCACGGGATTCACGAGGGCGACGACGTCGTCGTGATGCGGCTCGACGACCCGACGAAGGTCACGGCCGACCACTTCGCGCCGGCGGCCTGCGACGGCAGCCCGAAGGCGAGCCTGTGCAGCGCCGTCGATGCGACATCCGGTGATCAGACTAGTGGGGCAGCAAGCGTCGACGGCGCAAACCTGTTCTGGGAGTTCAGCAAGGCGCTGAACGAGTCCTGCCCGAACGACGAGGACTTCTGCCTCGGGAATCCTCTACCGGACTATGTCGGAGTCGCCGGAACGATCACCGGTGGTAAGGGCGGTTCTAAGGGCGGCAACGAGGTTCCGGGCGACGACCAGTACATCCTGATCGAGATCAAGTAACCCTGTTCGCGCCGCGGCCACCGCTGCGGCAGGCCCATTTAGGTGACCCCGGAGAGTTCGCTCTCCGGGGTCATTTCTTTCAGGACCCGAGGCTGCCCTTCGGAAACGGGGCTATAACCGGGCCGCTGCAGCAAATATCGTGAGGCCCTGAGACCTGGATACGCGGTTCCGTCTAACTGCAGCTAGCGAGGTGACTCATGCTCAAGGAATTCAAGGAATTCGCCGCCAAGGGCAACATGCTGGACATGGCGGTGGGCATCGTGATCGGAGCGGCGTTCGCGACGATCATCGGCTCGCTCGTCAACGACATCATCATGCCGGTGGTCGGCCTCGCGATCGGCGGGGTGGACTTCTCAGAGTTCTTCGCCGTCCTTCGCGAGGGCGATCCGGCCGGTCCCTACGCCACCCTCGCGGCCGCCAAGGAGGCCGGCGCCGTCACGGTGAACTGGGGCGTCTTCGTCAACAGCCTCATCACCTTTCTGATCGTGGCGTTTGCGCTGTTCATGGTAATCAAGGGCTTCAACAAGATGAAGCGCGAGGAGGAAGAGGCGCCGGAGCCCGAGGCCCCGCCGGAGCCGACGGCTGAGGAGACGCTGCTCACCGAGATACGCGACATCCTGAAGGCCCAGGCGTAGGAATCGAGCCGATAGAGCTACCGGCGCAAGGGGACGGCGATGTCGACGACAGAGAGAGGCAGCGCCCGGCCAGGCGTGCCCTAAGGCTCCAGCAACCAGAAGATCGCTTCGTAGTTGAAGAGTGTGAACGCGATCCGGTCCCCCTGGGGGGAGTACGCGGGGTGCGCCTTGTCTGTGCGGTCGAACGTGAGCTGCTCCGGCTCACCGCCGGCCATCGGCACCCGCCACAGCTGGAAGTGGCCCTGGTCGGCCGGCGCGACGTAGGCCACCCACTCGAAGTCGGGTGAGACGCTGATCCCCGAGTAACTCTGCTCGCTCCCGAACTCGTGGATCTTTCGCGGGGCGCCGCCGGTGCGGGCGACGACGTAGATCGCCTTCGTGCCGCTGCCGTCGTCGCCCTCGAACACCAGCTGCTCGCTGTCCGGCGACCACTCGGCGATCGAGATTTCGCCCACCGGCTCCGTCAGCGGGATCTCGTCGCTGGGCACCGTCACCTCGCCCGACCCCTGATCCACGCCGATGAGGTAGAGGCCGCCGCGTCTCGCCCCGTCGTCTTCGTCGAAGCTGGAGTAGACGATCCAGCGGCCATCGGGCGACCAGCGGGGCCAGCCGGTCTCGTGGCCGTCGTCCGAGATCCGCCGCGCCTCGTTGAGTCCGTCGGCCTCCATGAGCCAGATATCGTCGGAGCCGTCAGCGTGGGAGTGGAAGACGACCCATTCCCCATTGGGAGACCAGTGCATCCCCTGGTCTTCCGACTCAGATGAGCGGAGCGTGCGGCCCGGCCGCTCCTCGGGGAGCGTGCCGTCGAAGGTCACGTAGCCGATATGCTGCTCGATATCCGGGTAGCTGAGGTCGTCGACGGCGCGCCGCCACCCCCCGAAGGTGAAGCCGATTCGCGACCCGCTCCAGGCCCAGGACGGCGTCTCCGACTGGAACGTGGTGACGAGGCGGGTCGTCCCCCCCTCCGCGGCCACGTAGGCGATGTTGGCGCGGTAGTCCTGGGTCTTGAACAGGATCTTGCCGTCCCGCGACACGGACGGCGCGTAGGTGTCGCGCGAGAACCGGGTGAGCTGGTCCTGACGCGGGTTTGCGCCGGTCCCCGGCACGCCGCGCACCCAGAGGTCCAGCGTGCCCAGCTCGTTGGGAGCGGCGTAGAAGAGACGACGTCCGTCCGCCGAGAAACGGAAGGGGCCGTACGCGACGGGCGAGAATCCACCCGTCACCGATCCGGCGCAGCTGAACTCCAACTGCGGGTGGATATCGCGGCCCGACATCGAGAGACAGGCCACGTCTGCGTTGTTCGGATGCCAGACGGGGTTCGTGAGACGGCGGTCTATATCCCGTGCCTGAGCGTTGGCGCCGTCCGTGTCGAAGAGCCAGACCTGCGTTCTCTTTCCGTTACGTTTAACGCCGGCCATCCGCCGGCCGTTCGGCGACCAGGTCAGCTGATCGAGCTCCTCAGCCTTCACGTCATAGCGTCGCTCGATGATCGAGAGCTGATCCTGTCCGCCGGCTCCCTGGACGATCGTGCTCGCCCGGGGCGTCCGGATCTCGAAGTCGTCCGGAAAGACCGGAAGCTTCTCGCCGCTGAGCCGGTTGAAGGAGTACCACCGGAAGGTGCCGCGATCGAAGCTCTGTTCGCGGGCGACCACTTGGCGGCTGGTCGGATCCCAGGTGAGCCACGTGAAACGCCCGTCGGCTCTGGCCAGGTCGAGGACGGGCCCGCCGGTGACCCGCTGGATCGCGAGCCGGCGGCCGGACGTGAAAGCCAGCCACTCCCCGTCTGGCGAGATGGCGCCGAGGGGGTCCCGGTAGGCCACGGGCCCGAGCTGCCGGACGCTCGTCACGTACTGCAGACGGGCACGAAGCTCCGCGGGCGGGCGTCCCCGCGTCTGCGCGTCGAGCTCCGGCGCGCCCGACAGGAAGGCAAGGACGGCCGCCGTCAGGGCGACGCCAAGCCGGACAGTCTTGTCGAGATTCGATCGCATGGTACCCTGTTAGCCTTGCGAGGCCGACAGGGTTCCCGGCAAGGTCTTGATTGAATATGGATCTTGGCCGCGGACCTTTTCACGTATCCGCCGTTGGGCCGTTATATGGTTGACTCGAGCGGGACGGGCAAGCGGGGCCCCGCAAAGCGAAGCCCGGCTCGTCGAGCGCTGAACGTGCGAACGCGGAGGCGATGATGTCAGTGACGATGAGGAATACGCTGAGTTTGATCAGGGGAGTCGCGTTCCTGAGCGCCGTGTGCATCGGCGTGCCGGTCGTGCTGCTCGGGTATCTGGGAGCGGTGTTGACGGGAACGGGGATCCCGGCTGTATGAGGACGGTCTCTGCTCACGCCGGTGAGAACGGTCGGGCCGGCGCCGCCGGGCCGGCGCCGGACCGCCTCGAGGGGTGGATCGAGGGCTACGGCCCGGAGCTCCGCCGGCACCTGGTGCGGATGCTTCCGAGCGAATCGGACGCCGATGACCTCCTCCAGGAAGTTTGGGTGCGGGCGATGCGCAAGCCACCGGATCGGGGGCCTGGATCGAACGTGCGGGCCTGGCTCTACCGAGTGGCGACGAACGTGGCGCTCGACCGTCTGGCGACGGACGGTCGGAGGTGCTGCGCCCTCGTCGGACGCCGTCTCGAGCTGGCTCCAGAGCCTGCCTCTGCGCCCGATGAGGTCCTCGGATCCTTGAGCCCGGCGACGCGCTTTCAGGTGCGCGAGAAGGTGGCGAGCCTCCCACCGAAACAGCGTGAGGCCGTGTGGCTTCGCTGGGTGGAGGGACGGAATTACGAGGCGATCGCGGCGCGGCTCGACTGCTCGCAGGCGAGCGCCAGGGCCAACGTCTACAACGGGATGAAGCGGCTTCGAGTGGAGCTTTTGGACGTATGGAACGAGGAGAATGGACGATGACGGGCGACGGATGCACGTACTGCGAGGATGATGTTCTCGCCTACGTGGCCGGCGAGCTCGCGACCGAGGCGGACTTGGAGATGTCGGTGCACCTGGGCGAGTGCGTGGAGTGCAGGGAGAGCGCGGCCGATTTCAAAGCGCTCGAGCCGATGATCTCCGAGTGCTGCCGGGACGAGGCGATGCGCTGGCACACGTTTGCGAGCCCGTTCGGCAGGATGTTCGTGGCCGCCACGAGCCAGGGCGTGGCCCGGCTCACCTGGCGGGCTCTCAGCGAGGAGGAGTTTCTCGAGTGGGTCGGTGAGCAACACCCCGGGCGTCCGCTGATCCGGGACCCTGAGGCGTTGGCGGAGGTGGAGCGAGAGGTCACGGAGTACTTGCGCGGCGAGCGACTCGAGTTCGACATGGATGTGGACCTGGGGGCGCTCAGCGAGTTCGAGCGAGGAGTGCTCGAGGAGCTGACGGAGGCGATCCGCTTCGGACAGGTGATTCCGTACTCGGAGCTGGCGAAGCGAATCGGGAAGCCGAAGGCAGCCCGCGCCGTGGGCAACGCGGTCGGGGTCAATCCGGTGCCGATCATCGTTCCCTGCCACAGGGTGGTGCGGCTGGACGGCTCGCTGGGAGGCTACGGCGGCGGGGTCGAATACAAGGAGAGGCTGCTCGAGATCGAGGGTCGGGAAGACCTTCTCAAAGTGGGTTGAGGAGGCGCGTGAGACCGGCGCCAAAAACTCCGATGAAACCCTTTGGCCGGTTTATACGTCAAACTACGTAGAACAAGGTGTGGGGCGGACGGGGAAAGAGAGGGAACGGGATGATGAAGAGGAAGAGGAGCAAGAAGGTGGATCGAATCATACATACACGAAGCCAGGGTTACGCGGAGCCGACCTGGACGGCTGATGCGAGGGCGTACATGGTCACGAGCGTGGTCGTGGCGTTCCTCCTGACCGTCTTCGCCGTGCTCCTGCCGGCGGCGACCTAGCAGCGTCAGGTCACCGCCGGGTCAGCGCCCGGCGACAAGAACTCCTTCCGGAGGCCGCGCCGATCGGCGATTCGAGCATAGCTCGAGCCGGCGGACGCGGCTGTTCTGCATCTGACGCTCCCATCCCGTGACCGCGACGGGCGTGCGATGTAGGTTCGTCGCGTGAGAGACACCGAACCGACGCCGGGCTCCGAGACGGGCCGCTCCGGTGGAGCGCGTCCCCACCCGTTCTTTCTCGATCTCGCGCCCGAATACCGTGACCCGGAGCGGGCCGCCGCCTGCATCCTGCCCGTCCCGTACGATGCGACGAGCAGCTGGATAAAGGGTGCCGGCCGCGGGCCCGCGGCCCTCATCTCCGCCTCCAACTACGTGGAGGTGTGGGATATCGAAACGGCGACCGAGCCGTATCGCCACGGGATCGCGACGCTTCCGCCGGTGGAGGTCGACGGGCCGCCCGAGGGGCTGGCCGATGCTGTCGAGCACCGAGTCGGAGAGATCCTGGATCGTGGCCAGCTGCCCGTCATGTTGGGCGGTGAGCACTCCGTGACCGTGGGGGCGGTGAGGGCCGCGGCGGCCCGAGTGCCGGGACTCTCCGTTCTCCAGATCGATGCCCACGCGGACACGCGCGAGACGTACGGCGGCTCCGCGTACAACCATGCCTGCGTGATGGCTCGCGTGCGCGAGCGCTGCCCGGTCGTGCAGGTCGGCATCCGGAGCCTCGACACCTCGGAGGTGGATGGCCTCGATCAGGATCGCGTCGTCTTCGCGCACGAGATCGCCGCCGAGCGGGCGGGAGCGGAGGATTCCTCCGGAGCCCGGCCCTGGATGGAGCGCGCCACCGGACTCCTGAGCGAAGACGTGTACGTGACGATCGATGTGGATGCGTTCGATCCGAGCGTCATGCCGGCGACCGGCACGCCCGAGCCCGGAGGGCTCTACTGGTACGAGGTGAACGCACTGCTTCGGCTCGTCGCCACCTCGCGCAGGATCGTCGCCTTCGATGTCGTGGAGTTGCTCGACCTGCCGGGACACCACGCGAGCGCCTTCACCGCCGCCAAGCTCGTGCACCGTTTTCTGGCCGAGATATTCGGGGCGCGCCCGCGCTAGTCGGTGAAGCGGTCGGTAAGCGGCCGGCGAGCCGTTCGCGAATAAGGGTGTAGAACCTGACCTAGCTGAAGGGCTGCCAGCCGGGATCGCCGAGCATGATTTGCGCGATCCACGGTACGGGCGGAGCTCCGGCTGCCATGAACTCGTCGTGGAAGCTGCGTAGGTCCAGCTCTCCCCCTCGCGCCTCGAAGAGATCCTCCCGCAGCTGCACGACCATCAGCTTGCCCAGGGTATAGTTCAGGTACTGCGGGTCGTAGGTCCCGCGGAGTGCCTGTTGGCGCGCGTTCACCGGGTCCTGGTAGGCGAGAACACGGAACATCCGCTCCGACTCCTCCACGGTCATCCCGCGCGTGTGAAGGCCGATGGAGGAGAGATAGCGGACGGCCCGCAGCAGGGCGTCCTGCACGACGGCGAGGCCCAGGCGGGGGTTCGAATCGGCCAGCCCCTGGCGCCAGGCCATCTCCTCCGTGTAGTGCGCCCACCCTTCCACCGTCACGTAGGAGGTCAGCAGCCGCTGAGTCTTGGTTGGCGCGCGGTTGATGTGGGTGAAGTGATGGTAGTGGCCCGGGTACGCCTCGTGAGCAGAGGTGTTGAGGATCGTCCACCGGTTGTTGCGTCGCAGGAAGTCTCGCGCCGCCTCCTCCGACCAGGACGCATCGACGGGATGGATGAAGTAGAAGCCGGTCTTGGCCGGCTCGAAGGGGCCGGGGATCATGATGTAGGCGAAGTTCGTGCGCCGGAACGGCGGGATCTCCTTCACCTCGACCGTCCCCGGCAGAAGCGTCCCGATCCCTTCACCCTCGACGAAGCGCGCGAGCCCGTCGATGTCGCCCGCGGCGGTCTCGACGATGGCGCCAGCTGCAGGACTGTCTTCTCCCAACGTCTTGAAAGCAGCCTCGATCCCTTCTCCGGGCACGATCTGCTCGGCCAGAGAGTCTCCCAGCGCACGCAGGCGATCTATCTCCGCTCGCCCGATCTCCTCCAATCGGTCGATCGGGAGGTCCACCCCGGCGAGCAGCGCGTTCATCCTGCGGTATAGCTCGGGACCGAGGGCATACGGGCCGTGCGCTTCCGGCAGAACCTCGTCGGCGAGGTAGGAGGCGTAGTCCTGGATGGCTGCGGCCGCCTCGTCGCGGGCCGCCACGAATCTGGCTTGCAGCTCGGGATCCTCGACCGAAGCGAAGACCTCCGACAGGTCGCCTCGCAGAAAGGCGGGCAGGCCGCGATAGTTGACCAACGCCGTCACCACGAACGGACGGGGTGGGTCCTCCACGTTGGCCCATGCGGCCTGCAGCAGCGCCGGAATCGCCTCCAGCCTGGCCACGATCGAGCCCATCCGCTCCTTGAGGGGCGCGTGCTGCGAGAGCAGGAGCAGCGAGAGATCCATCTGCCAGGCGTAGAAGCGCGGGTCTTTTCGCCACGTTCCGACCTCGTCGAGCCAGAAGAGGTCGAACCGCACCTGGCGGAGGATCAGGTCCCGGTCCAGGCCGGCGTCGGAAGCGAGCGAAGCGACACCGGCCGCCTCGAGCCGGCTCTCCAGCTCCCGGAGACGGCCGAGGTAGGTGCGGATCGCCTCTGCATCGCGGCGGCCCGTGAGGCCGTCGTAGTCGTGCAGACCCGCCTCGGCGGCTTCCGTCGGGTGGAAGTCGAAGTAGGCGTCGAAGAAATCGGCGATGATCGCGTCGAAATCCGGCGAGTCCATGGCAACCGTTTCGGGGTCCTGGGCGCGGCAGCCCAACCTGCAGTTATATCGGCCGCCTGCCCAACGGGGCATCAACGGAGAAACGCTGCAGGAGGAACGCGGAGCGAACTTGGCCGGCCGTCGCACGGCGAGCAACCTCCAGCGAGCCGAGCGTCGCACGCGGAGAAGGACCGAAGCCGGCACCCTCACTCCGCCTGCGGACGGCCGCCTGCAACCAGTACCTTGTCGTGGTCGAGACTCCCTCGGGCGTCGTGGAAGGACCTGCTGGAGAGACCCATGAGTAGACCGAGCGCACGATACGAAAACCGGCCCCCGTCATCGCGGTCGCCATGTCGCCCGCCCGCCCTCGGGCATGCGGCATCGCCCCGCCTCGCCCTCCTCCTGGGCCTTGCCGGCCTCGCCGCCGCCGTCGGCGGCTCCGCGGCCGCACCGCCCCTGATGGCCCAGCACGCGGCACAGACCGCTCCCGAGAGCCCGGTTCCCGACCCGGCCACCGTGACGCCCGAGGCCTGGCAGGAGGACCTCACGTTCCTGGCGGCGCGCATCTCCGAGCAGCACCCGAATCCCTGGCACCACGTGACACGCCAGGAGTTCGAGGCCGCCGTGCGCCGGCTGCAGGACCGGATTCCGGAGCTCGGTTATCCTCGAATCCTGGTGGGCTTCATGCAGATCGTGGCACTGCTGGGCCCGGGAGATGGGCACAGCCGCGTGCGTCTGGAGCCTCCGTTCATCGGCGCCCTCTATCCCCTCCGTTTCTGGTGGTTCAGCGACGGCCTGTACGTCCGGTCGGCATCGCCCGAGTTCGTGAACCTGGTCGGCAAGCGGGTCCTCTGGGTCGGCGGTTCCAAGGTGGAAGAGGCGGTCGAGCGGCTCCGCGCCTTTGCCGCCGGTGACAACGCATTCCATCAGCGGCTCGGCATTCCGGCGTTGATGCTCATGCCGGAGGTCATGTGGGGAGCCGGCATCGCCGACGAACCAGAGCGGCTGAAGATCGTCGTCGAGGATGCACAGGGCGCCCAGAGCTCGGCGGTGCTCACCCCCTCGGCGCTTCCCGAAGGTGCCCACCAGCTGCCCGACATCGGCCACGACCCGCTCCGGCTGGGAGCGCCGGCCGATTGGCCGACGATGTGGGCGCCGGCCGAGGCGACGCCGCTCTATCTGAGCGATCCGGAGAACTGGTATTGGGACCGGTATCTGCGCGAGGCCGGCACCCAGTACGTCCAGTTCAACGTGGTTGGCGACAAGGAGGACGGAGAGTCGGTCGATGCGTTCATCGAGCGTGTCCTGGAGGCGGCCGAGCGGAACGGCGCGGAACGGCTCGTCCTCGATATCCGGTTCAACGGGGGAGGGAACAACTTTCTCGCGCGTCCGATCTGGCACCGGCTCGTGGGGAGCGACCGGTGGAACCAGCCGGGGCGGCTGTTCGTGATCACCGGCCGCCACACCTTCTCGGCCGCCCAGAACCTGGCCACGATCCTGGACGAGCACACTTCCGCGGTGTTCGTAGGAGAGCCGACGGGGGGCTCCCCCAACCACTACGGTGACGCCCGCGCCTTTCGTTTGCCCAACAGCCAGCTGCGGGTCTCCGTCTCGACGCTCTTCTGGCAGGACGGAATGCCATGGGATGACCGCCCCTGGGTGCCGCCCGACCTGGCGGCCGAGTTGAGCGCCGAGGACCTCCACCAGAACCGGGATCCGGCGCTCGACGCCATCCTCGCCCTCGAGCCGGGCGCCGCCATCCCATCGCTGATCGAGCTTCTGCAGGCGGCGTATCAGAGCGGGGGCATCGAGGCGGCGGTCGGGTCGTACCGAGCCTACAAGACGGATCCGGCTCACCGGTTCGTGAACACCGAGAGGCTCATGAACGAGGCCGGCTACTTCCTGCTCGGAGAAGGCCTCGTAACGGAGGCGATCCAAATCTTCAGGCTCAACGTCGAGGCCTACCCGGAATCGGGGAATGTGTACGACAGCCTCGGCGAGGCGTACATGGAGGCCGGCGAGAAGGAGCTCGCGGTCGAGAATTATGAGAAAGCGCTGGAGATCAACCCGGCTAACAGCAATGCGGTGCAGATGTTAGAGAGGCTCCACCCTCCGGATTAGGGGCCGGCGGCACCGATCGGACACCGCCGGCATCGGCCGAGGGTGGCAAGGCATCGGCGGTCGAGCCGAGTCTTGGCCGTTGTGTCGAGGCGGCAACAGAGGCACGGCCAGACCCGCAGAGGACCCGTCACTTCAAGCCGCTGTGAATATGGCACTTCGCATCCGCCAGGCCACCGCCGGAGCGAAACCTGCATGTTGACGGTCATTTATGGCATTTACCGGAGCGGGCCGCCGACGGGCCGGAAGAATGATTCGTCGGTGTTGGCGGCGGACTCGACTTGCGCGAGGCTCTGGAGGAGAGAGCGGATCACTCAAGCCGTGAGGTAGGCACCATGAGCCGATCGTTCCGCCCGTCCATTCTTCCCATTACGCTTCTTTCGGCTGTCGTCTTCGCGGCGTGCGGAGATGCACCGTTCGTCGCGCCCGAAGCTCCGCCCGAGATCGCCTTCGATGCGATGGCGGCCAACGCAGCTCAGCCCGGCTCCGACGATTGGATCGTCGTCTTCAAGCCGGGCGTGGCGGACCCGCCAGGGCTGGCGCGGCGACTCTTGAGCCAACACGGCGGCAGGTTGCGTCACACCTACCAGCACACCATTCAGGGTTTCGGGGCCTCCTTGCCGTCGCAGGCGCTCAACGGCATCCGCAACAACCCGAACGTCGCATACGTGGAAGCGGATGGCGTGGTCACGATCGACGGAGATCAGCCGGTCTCGTCGTCGCTGTGGGGGCTGGACCGGATCGACGAGAGCGACCTTCCGCTCGACAGCAACTACCACTACGACTTCGACGGCACGGGTGTCGACGTCTACATCATCGATACGGGAATCCGCACCTCCCATAACGAATTCGTTGGGAGAGCCTCACCGGGCTTCGATTACGATAACAGCCCCGACGGTAACGACTGCAACGGCCACGGCACCCACGTGGGCGGCACCGTCGGGGGCAGCACCTTCGGTGTCGCCAAGAATGTCAACCTCATCGCCGTTCGCGTACTGAGCTGTAGCGGCTCGGGTACGTGGATCGACGTGATTGCCGGCGTCGACTGGGTGACCCAGCAGCACCAGCTCGGGAACCAAGGCGGCAACACCCAACCCTCGGTGGCCAACATGAGCTTGAGCGGCGGCGGCAACACGTCGCTGGACAACGCCGTCGCCGCGTCGATCAACGCAGGCGTCACCTACGCCGTCTCGGCTGCCAACTACAACACCGACGCGTGCAACTACTCGCCGGCGCGGTTGGCGGCCGCTGTCACCGTGGGTTCGACGACGATATCGGATGCGCGCTCGTCGTTCTCGAACTACGGAACGTGCGTCGACATCTTCGCGCCCGGCTCGTCAATCCTCTCGGCAGGGAACTCGAGTAATTCGGCGACTTCGACCAAGAGTGGTACTTCGATGTCGGCCCCTCACGTCGCGGGCGCTGCTGCGCTGCTGCTGGAGGAAGATCCGAGCCGGAAACCAACGGATGTAGATGGCTTGCTCAAGTCGAGAGCGACTCAGAACGCGATCTCGAATGTCGGCGCGGGCTCTCCCAACAGGCTTCTCTGCTCGCTGGCGGACTGCACTGAGAGCGGCGGAGGGGGAGGAGGCGGTCCTACGCAAGTGACTGTGGACGACGTTCCCGTCCCCACCCTCGAGGGCAGAAAGCATAAGAGCGGCACCGCTGACATCGTTGTCGTCGACGCCGACGGCGGCTCGCCGAGCGGCGTCAGCGTGACAGTCCAGTGGTTCAAGAACGATGCTACATCACCGTCCAAAACGAACGGCGGGGTGACGACAAACGGCGTCGCAACCGTGACCTCGGGCTCGATCAAGGGTGCGTCGACCATCGCCGTCTGCGTGGTCGATCTTTCGGGCGCTGGATTTGATGGCACGGGCGAGAAGTACCCTGTTTGCAGTTCCAACTATGGCGGTGGAGGCGGAGGAGGCGGAGGCGCGCCCAACAGCCTGGTCGTCCAGCTCACTCAGAAGGGCAACGGTCCCGCCAAGGCGAACCTGAGCTGGATGGGCGGCGGCGGCACGGTAGACGTTTACTATCGCCACGACAGTGGCAACGCAAGCCTGTTGACTGGCGCTATCTCGAACACCGGATCCTACACGGACAACCTGGGCAAGAATCCGACCGGGACACACAGTTACCAGGTGTGCAACGCCGGGCTGACCGCTCCCGACGAGTGCTCGGAGGAAGTGCAAGGGAACGGTCTCTAGCGGGACTGGAGACACTCGGAGATAACCCTGCGGGCGAAACCGCAGGACAGGTCAGCGAACGCCGCGTCGGGAGCTTTGCTCGACGCGGCGTTCTTCTTTCATATCGCGTGTAGCCCCCACGGCCACCGAGGGGGCGTAGCGCATCGGCAACCGGGTAGTTCACTTTGGCCAGCCTGGTACGTTCTATTGGCGGACGTCGGCATTCGCCACACGTCTCAACGATGGCTTTCACATTCACGGATCGAAGACCATGAGAAGTGATCTTCTCGGCTGCATCGTCGTTATCGTCGCCGCTCTGTCGGTCCCAGGCGTTGGTCATGGAGCGGTTGCTGGTTGCTCCGCCGAAACTGACAGAACCTCCGGCGTACCTACGTGTGCGCCGGCTGACACCTTCCCCGTGGGCACGGTCGTGGACAGCGTCGTCTCCATCTCCGACCCGACCCAGAGCTACGCGCTCTACCTGCCCTCGGCGTACGACCCGGGGCGCACGTGGCCGGTCATGTACCTGATGGACCCGCGGGGCCGGGCGCACATTCCAATGGAGCTCTTTCGCGACGCGGCCGAGCGCCACGGCTGGATCCTCATCAGCTCCTACGACACGAGGAGCGACGGGCCTGTCGAGCCGAACGAGATCGCGCTCGACGCCATGCTGGGCGACACGCAGCAGCTGTTCGCGGCGAACCTGAACCGTCTCTACCTGTGCGGATTCTCCGGCACGGCCCGCACGTCGTGGCCGTTCGCCGCCAACCTGGCCGGACACGTGGCCGGCATGATCGGGGTCGGCGGCGGACTCCCCGGCGGCGGCGTCGGCATCGCCTATCCCGGCATGCTCGAGACCCAGCCCTTCTCCTTCTTCGGCGCGGCCGGCAACACCGACTTCAACTACGAGGAGATGCTGAAGCTCCACGCGATGCTCGACAGCTTTGACATCCCGCATCGCCTCGTGCTGTTCGAGGGTCCCCATAGCTGGCTGCCGAAGGATCTGGCGGAGCGGGGCGTGGACTGGCTGGAGATCCAGGCGATGAAGGACGGGTTGCGTCCGGTGGACTTGGGGCTCGTCGACACCTTCTTCACCAGCTGGCTGGACGAGGCCCACGAGCTCGACGCACAGGGCCGGTCCCTGGCGGCGGCCGAGGCCTATCGGGCACTGGTAAACGACTTCGTGAACCTGGTGCCGATCGACCGGCTCACCGAGGCCTCCGACCGGGCGAACGAGCTCGAGCGGTCGAAGGAGGTGAAGGAGCTGATCGAGCAGAGGAAGAAGCACGCCGAGGCCGAGGAGAAGTTCCGCATGAAGATGGTCGACCACCTGCAGGATCTCCGCTCGTCCGAGGATGCGGCCAGGGTCGCCGAGAAGATGATCAAGGATCTGAAGCTGGAAGAGATCCGGCAGCGGGCCGAGACCGCCCCGGATACCGCCGACGCGCTGGCGGCTCAGCGGCTCATCGAGACGACCTTTACGAACACGATCTTCTATGTGCCGAGGGCTTTCATCGACACCGATCCGGAGCGGGCGCTGGTTTCGCTCAGCGTGGCCCGCGCGGCGAAGCCGGAGAGTCCCCGCGTCTGCTACGAGGAGGCTCGCGTGCACGCCGCCGCCGGGCACACCCAGGAGGCGCTCGACGCTCTCGAGTGCCTCGTCGACATGGGAGTGATCCGAAATCCCGACTTCCTCGAGAGTGAGGATTACCTCAAAAAGCTCAGTGGGGAACCTCGCTTCGCCGAGCTGGTGGAGCGCGCCCGTTCGATGGCCGAAGAAGGCGCCGCCGAAACGGAAGGCGGTTAGGAAACCTGCCGCCGATACCTCCCGTAGTGTGAAAAGAGAGTGATGGGAGTGATGCACTTGTATTACTGAAAGATCACCATATATTTCAATAGTGGCGGGGGCCGACCCACCGGTGGCGCATGGTGTGGACGGGTTGGGATAATGGTTGGGCGGCCCTCTCGCTCTTCTGGTTCGGCAACGTTGCAACGAAGGCAGGCGCCCGGCTGTCCTATGGCTGTCTCGCGGTGCGCGACCCGCTTCCGGGGCCGCACGCCGTGGGAGCGGCGTTACTGCATCCAGTTCTCTGCGATCGGAAAGACCCTGACCCAAGCCCGTCAAATACGCCGAGCAGGCAAACCCACCAAGAGGTAATCCAGGAGCCGACATGAACACTCGACCGTTCTTCACCCGACTCGCGATGGGTCTCATGTTCCTCGCGATGGCGACCCCGGGGGCGCTGAAAGCCCAGGTCAACGCGCGGATGCTCCGCTATCCGGACGTGAGCCAGAGCCATATCGCCTTCGTCTATGCAGGCGACATCTGGACCGTCCCCAAGACCGGCGGTACGGCTCAGCGACTCAGCTCCCCGCGGGGAGAGGAGTCCTTTCCGCGCTTCTCTCCCAACGGGAGCCGGATCGCCTTCTCCGGCAACTACGATGGGAACCAGGACGTCTACGTGATGCCCGCGCTGGGCGGTGAACCGGTGCGCGTCACGCACCACCCGTTCAGCGACCGGCTGCTGGATTGGTACCCGGACGGTGAGTCCCTTCTCTACGCGAGCTCGATGGAGAGCGGCCGGCAGCGCTATCGCCAGTTCTACAAGACCAGCGTCGAGGGCGGGATGCCGCAGAAGCTCCCGGTTCCGTACGGCGAGTTCGGGACGATCGCGCCCAACGGAATGACGTTGGCCTACATGCCGCAATCGCGGGACTTCCGAACCTGGAAGCGCTACCGGGGCGGCATGAACCCGGACATCTGGCTCTTCGACCTCCAGAGCCTCGAGGCGGAGAAGATCACGCAGGGCGACGCCAACGACGCCCAGCCGATGTGGGCGGGCGAGACGCTCTACTATCTGAGCGACGCCGGCCCGGCGATGCGCAACAACATCTGGGCCCATGACCGGAGCAGCGGCCAGAAGCGGCAGGTGACGGAATTCACCGACTTCGACGTCCACTTCCCCGCGATCGGCCCCGAGGAGATCGTCTTCGAGGCGGGCGGCAAGCTCTTCCTGATGAGCCTGGAGAACGAGGCTATTCGGGAGATCGAGGTCAACGTCGTCACCGACCTCGCCAGCCTGAAGCCACGGGTCGAGAAGGTGGCCGGCGACGTCCAGGCGGGCTGGATCTCGCCCTCCGGCAAGCGCGCCGTGATCGAGGCGCGGGGCGAGCTGTTCAGCGTGCCGGCCGAGCACGGCCCGGTCCTCAACCTCACCAGGAGTCCCGGGGTGGCGGAGCGCTCGCCCTCCTGGTCGCCGGACGGAAAGTGGATCGCCTACTGGAGCGATCGGAGTGGGGAGTACGAGCTCACGATCCGGCCGGCCGACGGCCTGGGGGAGGAGCGGGTGCTTACGAGCATGGGCGCCGGCTACCGCTATACGCCCCACTGGTCGCCCGACAGCCGGAAGCTGGCGTTCGTGGACGAGACGGAGACGTACTGGATCCACGACATGGACGCGGCCACGACCACCCGGATCGACAAGGGCGATACCCGTAGCCACGGCGGCCTCGAGCATCACGACTTCGGCTGGTCGCCGGACAGCCGCTGGCTCGCCTACAGCCGGGCGGTCGAGAACAACAACCTGGCGATCTTCCTCTACGACACCCGCGGCGGGCAACTGCACCAGGCCACCTCCGGCTACTATACGGACTGGCACCCTAGCTTCGATCCGGAGGGGCAGTACCTCTACTTCTCCACCACGCGCAACTTCGAACCGGTCTACGGCAACTTCGACAACACCTGGACCTATCCGAACTCGCAGCACATCGTCGCCGCCGCTCTCCGCTCCGACGTGCCCTCTCCCCTCCCGCCGCGTAACGACGAGGAGGACGGAGATGAGGAGCAGAACGGCAACGGCAACGGGAACGGCGAGCCCGGGAACGGAAACGGCGACAGCGCCAGCGGGCCCGAGCCTGTCGAGATCGAGATCGACGGCCTCGAGGAGCGAATAGTGATCCTGCCCGTCGAGGCGGGCAACTACGATATCCCGGAGGGAGCCAAAGGGAAGGTCGTCTACTTCCGAGGGGCCCGCACCGGTTCCGTCGAGGACGCTCCCGACCCGATCCTCTACTACGACTTCGAGGAGAGGGAGGAGAAGACGATCGTCGGCGACGCGGACGGCTTCGTGCTCTCGGCCGACGGGAAGAAGCTCCTCGTGTGGAAGGATGAGTCGGCGGCGATCGTGAAGCTGGCAGCGGATCAGAAGATGGATAAGCCGCTGCGTTTTGCCGAGATGGAGATGTTGGTCGATCCGAGAGCCGAGTGGAAGCTCCTGTTCAACGACGCGTGGCGTTTCCAGCGCGACTTCTTCTACGACCCCGGCATGCACGGCGTGGATTGGGACGCGATGCGCGCACAGTACGGCGCGCTGATCGACGATGCGGTGACGCGTTGGGACGTGAACTACGTGATCGGCGAGCTGATCGGTGAGCTGAACGCCTCGCACTCCTACCGCGGAGGCGGCGACATGGAGGCGGGCGACCGGCGCGGCGTCGGGCTGCTGGGCGCGAACTGGTCGCTGGTAGACAATGCCGGCAACGTGGTCCAGGGCCGAGGTCTCACGGCAGGGCAGGGCGCCTACCGGATCGACGAGATCGTCCGCGGAGCGTCCTGGGACGCCGAGGTCCGGTCACCCCTCGACCTGCCCGGAGTCGACGTGAGCGAGGGCGACTACGTGCTGGCCGTGAACGGGAACCCGGTCGACACCTCCAGGGATCCCTGGGCGTCCTTCCAGGGCGTAGCCGGGGAGACCGTGATCCTGACCGTGAACGACCGGCCCACGATGACCGGCGCAAGGCAGGTGGTCGTCGAGACGATGGATTCCGAGACCCGGCTTCGCCACCTCGCCTGGATCGAGGCTCAGCGCGAGCGCGTGGAGAACGAGACGGACGGGCGGGTCGGATACATCTACGTGCGCGACACCGGCAGGGGCGGACAGAGCGAGCTGTTCCGCCAGTACCGGGCGCAGTGGAACAAGCCGGCCCTCATCATCGACGAGCGCTTCAACTCCGGCGGGCAGATCCCCGACCGATTCGTCGAGCTGCTCAACCGCACGACGCTCAGCTACTGGGCGGTCCGCGACCGGCAGCAGTTCCAGAGCCCGCCGACAGCCCACAACGGGCCCAAGGTCATGCTGATCAACGGCTGGAGCGGATCGGGCGGCGACCTCTTCCCGCAGTACTTCAAGCAGGTCGGGCTCGGGCCGCTGGTGGGGATGCGGACCTGGGGCGGCCTGATCGGGATCAGCGGCGCGCCGCCGATGGTGGATGGAGGGGTCGTCACGGTCCCCACGTTCCGCATGTATCATCCCGACGGCACCTGGTTCAACGAGGGGTACGGCGTGGAGCCGGACATCCAGGTTCCCGAGAGCCCCTCCGAGCTGGCTCGTGGAATCGACACGCAGCTCGAGGCGGCGATCGACGAGTCGCTCCGTCTCCTCGAGGTGAGCCCGCCGCCAGTGGTGGATCAGCCGCCATACGAGGATCGAACGGCCGGTGGGGCGTACTCCGCGCCCGAAACGGCGGGAGGGGACGGGAACTAGGGGTTTCGCGCCCCGGCGGCTCCCAGCCGCCGGGGCGCTTGGCTCCATGAGACCTCCCGCCGGGCTCGATCTGCTCGGAGCTCGATGGAATCCTGGAGGGCTCCGTCCACGTAGTATGTAGTATGTAGTATGTAGCGTTTATCCGGTCATCCGGCTTGCGGAGCGATAGATTCCTGCCATGAGCTACGCCACACGCCTGTTCGAGGAGATTCGCCGCCGCCGCGTCCTTCAGATCATCGTCGTCTACGCGGGCGCCGCCTGGGTTCTGACCGAGGCGTCCCAGTTCGTGGTCGAGAACTACGGATATACCCGTAGGCTGCTGGACGTCGTGGTCTACCTCCTCGTGGTCGGCTTCCCGGCTGCCGTCGTCATCGCCTGGTATCATGGCGAGAGAGGACCGCAGCGGCCGACACGAACGGAGGTTGCGCTCCTCTCGATCCTAACCGTGATCGGGGTGACCGGCGCCTACCAGATCGGGACGGCGCCCCCGGGTAGCGGGTTTACGTCCGACCAGGTCGCGGTCGATCTGGGCGATGCCTCGGTCGCGGTGATCCCGTTCGACAACCAGATCACAGACCCCGAGATGGACTGGCTCGGGCAGGGGCTCGCCGAGCTCCTGACGACAGGTTTGGCCCAGCTCGACGCGCTCCGGGTGGTGAGCGGCCAGCGTCTTTACGACCTCCTGCGCCAGGAGGGCAGGGAGGGGGCGGAGGCGATACCCAACGACCTGGCGATGCGCCTCTCCCGCAAGGCGGGCGCCCGCTACATGGTCCGGGGGACGGTGCTGGGCCACCGAGACGACATCACCCTGAACGCCAGCCTCATCGACGTCCAGAACGGCGAGGTGGCGGCGGCGGCGCGAGCCCGCGGCACGGACGCGTTCGTCGTCGTGGATCAGGTGTCGGCGGAGCTGTCGGGCCAGATCCTCGCTGCCGCCCGAGAGGCCCAGGGCCGTCCCGCAGGACTGTTGGCGGCCGAGCTCGCCCCGGTGGCGGAGATTACGACTCAGGACATCGAGGCCTACCACGCGTATCAGGAGGGGCTGGAGGCCGAGCGTCGGTTCCGAATGGCAGAGGCCAAGGAACATTACGAGCGTGCCATCCAGCTCGATCCCGGCTTTGCCCTCGCCCACCTGAGGCTTGGCGGGCGGGAGCTCGAAGAAGGCAACAACTCTCGGGGGATCCGGGAGCTGCAGCTCGCCAAACAGAACCTCGGCGCGGCCTCAGAGCGCGACCGCCTTCTCATCGACGGGATCATAGCGGCGCGGGTGCAAGACGACGAGGACACGGCGCGAGAGAACTTCCAGGCGCTGCTGGACAAGCACCCCGACGACAGGGAGGGCCGCCTCTGGCTCTGGCAGATCGCGAAAGGGGACGAAAGGCAGCGCATTATCGAGGAGGCAATCCGCCTCGATCCCTATTACGCGGCCGCCCATAACCAGCTGGCCTACCACCTGGCCGAGAAGAAGGAGTTCGCAGCGGCCGACTCCGTGATCGCCCGCTACGCGGCACTGGAGCCGGATGAGCCCAACCCGCGGGACTCCAGAGGCGAGATCCTGGAGCGGGCGGGCGAGTACGAGAAAGCCCGGGAGCATTACCGTGAAGCGCTCGAGGTCGAGCCGACATTCATCTACGCCCTCGACCATCTGACCAGGTCCTACTTCCGGGAGGGAAGGGCGGCCGACGCGCGCGCCGAGCTCGAACACTATCTGCCCGGCGTCAGCCCGGAGGTTTCGGCGCGGCTGCGCGTGCTGATCGGGGACACATACACCTATGAGGGCGGCTTCGATGAGGCCCTTCGCAGCTATCACGAGGCCGAGGCGACAGGGGTGTCGAGTGGGAGTCCGGAGCTTCGCATCGAGGGCCTGACGAGCGTCGCCTGGCTGACGCTGTTCACGGGCCGCTACGCGGAGTGTGAGCAGACCGCAAGCGTCCTGTACGGGATCGATCCGTTCAACAGCACGGCGCTGCGGGTGGCGATGATGGTGGCCGGAAAGCAAGGGGCGATCGAGGAGCTCGAGCGGCTCGTGGAGGACGTGCTTCGCGCGCTGGGGGAAGCGGAGGCCTTCCGCGACTTGGGCATGGGCCGGTACGAGCCGGAGTTGCTGCCGGCGGTCGTCCGCTACTACAGCGGGGAACCGGCCGCCCTGGTTGGGACCCTGGACAGACTCAAGGAGGAAGTCGGAGCCCCGCTCGACCTGTTCGTCATGTGGGAGGAGGTGTGGGCCCACCTGGAGCTCGGAAGCGGTGAGCGCGCCCTCGGCATGGTGAAGAACCAGGAGAGCCGGATCGAGTGGGACGGCCGCCACCGGCCGCTCACCTCCCTCCGCGTACTTTACGAGAAGGGCCGTGCCCACGAGCTGCTGGGCGAGACGGCCGAAGCGTCGGCGGCCTACGAAAAGCTGGTGGCCCAGCTGGGCGACGCCCTTGCGCAGGTGCCCCGCCTGGCGGACACGCCGGAGCGCCTGGCGCGGCTGCAGGAGGTCCGAGAGGCGAGCTGAGCGGGGGAAGCCGGGCCGGGCCTCTCGGCTCGGAGGGCCTGTCCGAGGTTCGAGCCGGCCCGACGTTTGAGCGGCGAGGGGCGCCCCGAGCGCCTGGCAGTCGTCAGCTCTGGCTCCTCCAAGCGCCATACCTCATGCGCACCCCACCATACGGTCGCGCATCGATACGCTACCGAATGAAGGTTTTCCCGACTTGCGGCGTTATTGAGCCGGTGTAACGTTCATGTTTACAAGCTCTTGCGCTGATCGGCTTCGCCGACTGCGCCGAGCAGACGTCCCCACCGGACGCCTGCCTGACCGCACAGCCCGCTTGGCCTAAGCACGTTCTGGCGCGACAGCCCTCAAGGTGAGGGCAGAGTCATCACCATCCAAAGGAAGGGGGTGCGAGGTGGGTAAGGGATTGAATAGGCGCACCTTCGTGCGCGGAGCTGCAGGTGCAGCCGGTGTCGGAGCCGTGGGTGCGCTGTCGTCCAAGTTGGAATCGGCAAACATCGTTGGAGAGGAGGATATGTTGATGAGTCCGGCGATCGTCCCGATTGCGGTGTGGCTAAGAGGCAGGAAGCTGCAGGTCGAGCATGCTGAGGCACGTAGACAGGACCGTGTGGACTGGGTCCCGGACCCGGAATCTTCGCTCGAAGTACTGCACATTCAATGGAAGGACGGGGATACCCCATTTCGGCTGGTCGACCTACCAGAACCGGCCCTGAGGGTGGCCGCTAATAGGGCAGTACGAGGCGATGCGATGTTTAAACGGTACCACTACTCGATCGTTGCGACGGATGGAGAGAGGACGTATCTGATAGATCCGCCGCTGGACATCGTGCCGCCAGGGTAGTAACCGACGGAAGGCGACTTCTCCGGATCAACCCTCTGCCACCAGGAGCGCCTGGAAGTCGGGGTCGTCGTGGAGTGAGTTCCACCAGAAGTCGGTGGCCACCTCCTGGCGGCGCTGCGGCAACAAAGCCAGATATCGCTCGAGGTGGCTAATGGCCTGCGCCCTGTCACCTAAGTGCAGGTGTATGACAGCCGCGTAGGCGTGCGCGACCCCATCGTCGGCCGGCGGGAAGCGAGCGAGGACCGCGCGAGCGCTGTCCGGTAGGTCTAGCCGGGCCAGTACAGCCGCGGTGAGCAGATTCCACTGCGCAGCGTTGTCGGGGAAGTCGACTTGGAGTCGTCTAGTGATCTCCCAGGCGCGCTCCACGTCGGGCAGCGGAGCTTCCGGCGAGGCAAAGGTCAGCAGCTCCACCGCCGCAAAGTAGCTCGCCTGAATAGGGTACCTGCGCTGGCCCTCTCTCGCCAAACGCAGCGCTTCGTCGTAGTCCGCTTCTGCTACCGACGCGTGGGCGAGGCTGTGCAAGAGGTTCAGCCCCACCTCTAGGAACGCGTCAGCTTCAAAGGCGCGCCGGATCGCCGAGATCGCCTCACCGCTCCTGCCTTGCTGCAGCAAAAGGCGGCTGAGGGATGCCCAGGCTCCGGCGGCGAACGGGTCGGCTTCGACGGCCGCCTGCAAATCGCCCTCAGCCGCGGTCCATTCTGCTGAGGCATCCGACGTTTCTCCACCCCAGCCGCGATACAGGCGTGCCGTGCCTCTGAGCTCGAGGGCGGCCGGATTGCCGGCGGTCAGTTGTAGAGCCTCGTTCGCGAAGAAGATCGCGTCGGTGAGACCGTCGCTGGAGTAATCCGCCGGGCTGGCCTTCCCGGTTCTCGACATGTCGAGGGCCACCCGACCTCTCTTCACGAGCGGCGTCGACCACTCGGGATCCAGCCTCTCGGCACGCGCCAGATCGAAGTCCGCGCGCGTGAGCGCCTGCTGTGCGCCGGCCGTATCACCGCCCGCGTTGAGTCGTGCGGCATCGTCGATCAGCAGCTGGGCTCGGCTGATCAACGTCCAAGCCTCCGGGCTGTCCGTGCCTTCGCGGATCTCGCGAAGGCGGATCTCTTCTCCGAGCTGCTTTCGAAGAAACTCCTGCACCTCGTGAGTGACCTTGTCGACAAGGTCGAGCTGGTTGGCGCTCGGCTGCTCGACCAGGCGGCTGTCGATGTGCGTGTTCGTCGCCGGGTCGATGAGCTGCACGTTGACCCGGATGCGGTCCGCGCTCCCCATCACGCTTCCCTGAACGATAGTGCCGGGTCCCTGCAGCGCCCGCACGATGCTGTCCACGGTCACGTCCGCGTTGCGGAAAGGCTTCACGCCGTTCCGCGAGATCACCTCGAGCCCTTGAACCTGACTCAGCCGCTGGATGAGCGCGTCCGTGAGGCCAGCTGCCAGGTATTCCAGATCCTGTCCCTCGCTCATGTCGTCGAAGTAGAGAACGGCGATCCTGCGCGGATCCAGCTCGACAGAGCCGAAAGGCGCCGCCCCCTCGTCCACAGAAGGCGTCGGCTGAGGATTCCCGAGCCACGTCGCAAGCCGGCTGGCGACCCCTCCGCTGCTGACGATCAGGGCCGCCGCGGCGAGCGCCGCCACGGCGATGCCCCATCGCAGGCCTCGGCTCTTCGCCCTGCCGGGAGGCGGTTCCAGCTCGATGGCGGGAGCGGCGCCGGGCGCGGTCCCCGGCTTGACCGAGACCACCGCGGGCGTCAGCCTGACATCCGGCGTTTCCACGCCCAAGAGCGCTGTGGCGAACTGCTCCGCCGAGTCGAACCGGTCCTCGCGGTCGCTCGCCAGAGCTTTGTGGACGGCCTGCTCGACCTCCGGCGGAACGCCCGGGACCTTGCTGCTTAGCGGCGGCACCTCCTCGCTCACGCGGTGGGCGAGGATCGCTGCCGGCGTGGGTCCCGAGCAGGGAGCCTCGCCCGCCAGCATCTCGTACAGCACGCAGCCCAGCGCGTAGATATCTGCGCGACCGTCCAGGTCCCGCTCCCCGAGCAACTGCTCGGGGCTCATGTAGACCGGCGAGCCGATGGCGATGCCGGTCTGGGTCACCCTCTCCTCCCGCGCCTCGGTGAGCGCCTTCGCGATCCCGAAGTCCGCGATCAGCGCGTGTGACTCGGTGAGCAGGATATTGCCGGGCTTCACGTCTCGGTGAATGACCCCCTGGCGGTGCGCGTATGCCAAACCGTCCGCCACCTCACAAGCGATGCGGACGGCTTCACCGACCGGCAGCCGCCGTTCCCGATCGAGTCGCTCGCTCAGGCTCTCCCGGTCCACGCAGGGCATCACGTAGTACAGCAGCCCGTCCGCCTCGCCCGAGTCGATCAGCGTGAGGATATGGGGATGCTCCAGATGAGCGGAGATGTCGATCTCGCGGCGGAACCGCTCGGTGCCCAGCATCGCCGCGAGGTCGGGATGGAGAACCTTGACGGCGACCTGACGATGGTGCTTGACGTCCTCAGCCAGGTAGACGGTCGCGGTCGCGCCGCGTCCCAGCTCGTCCCTCAAGTCGTAGCGGCCCGCGAGAGCGCGCTTCGGGCGGTCGAGTTCCACGGACATGGTGGTAGCGCTCTGATTCAAAGAGCATCAAGAACTTAGAAGAACCACCCCGGCTGGGCCAGCCGTTGCAAAGCGGCGGCTTCCGGGCGCTGGTCGGGTAGCCGGTGCGTCGTGACGGCCCAAATCGCACGCACGCGTCCGGTCGGCCTTCCAAAAAACGCCAATCTTGATTAGGCTTTAACCCTACGTACCTGTCCCGTCCTGCCTGCTTCCGCGCTCCGTGTGCCCGCTGCTGTTCCGTCAAGCGCCCTTTGAGGCTTGATCATTGGATTGCGACGGCGGGGGCTCCCGGCGCGGTTCGAGCCCCTTCTCAGCAGCTTCTGATCTCCTCGTCCGGTGGCGTCGGCGGATCGGTAGGCGCGCGGTGCACGAACGGAGGAGGGAGCCATGTACGATGAGGTCACCGGACTTCCGGACCGGCGCGCCCTCGAGACCTCTCTCGCAGCTCAGTTCACGAAGGGCCGGTGGAAGGGTCGATGCTCGGCCGTCAAGGTCGACATCGATGGCTTCGAGTGGTACAACCGCCGGCACGGTCGCCTCGACGGGGACTTCGTCCTCTATGTCCTCGGCAAGGTGCTCGAGCTGCACGGGGGAAGGAGGAACGTGGTCGGCCGCTTCGGCGGCGACGAGCTCGTCGCTCTCCTGCCCGGGACGGGAGTCCGCCGCGCGGCCTCTTTCGCCAAGCGCGTCACCCTCGACGTGCTGGATCAGTTCGGCCAGAACGGCTCGCCGATCACGGTGAGCTGCGGAGTCGCCAAGCGGGATGCGTCCATGACCCACTTCAGCCAGCTCATCGAGGCGGCCGATACGGGCCTTCGAGCGGCCAAGCGGCGGGGCGGAAACAGCGTCGGCGTCGGCGATGCCGGTAGCACGGTGACCCGGCTCCCGCGCCGCGCCGCCCTCGAGGCCCTGCGCTGGCGGAGGTCCGCTTGACCTGAGGCGGTCAGCTCGCTCCAGTAGATGGACGATGACGGGACCATACTCGATGCGGCGGGCCCTCGCCTGGACGGTCCACATCTACACTTCCCTGGGGCTGCTGCTCGCCGCCGGCGCGACCGTGCTCGTCTTGCGGGGGATGGAAGAGAGCTTCAGGGCCGCCTTCGGTTTGCTGCTCCTGGCGACGCTCGTCGACGCGACGGATGGATGGCTGGCCCGGCGCATCCGGGTGGCAGAAGCACTTCCGGCCTTCGACGGCCGGCGCCTGGACGATATCATCGACTTTCACACCTATGCGTCGATCCCGCTGCTCCTCATCTGGCGAGCCGACCTCCTGCCCGGTCGGTTAGCGTGGATACTGCTCTTTCCCCTGCTGGCGAGCGCTTTCGGTTTCTCGAGGCGTGACGCCAAAACGGAGGATGGGTTCTTCCTCGGCTTCCCCTCGTACTGGAACGTCGTGGCCTTCTATCTCTACTTTCTCAGGCCACCACCTTCGCTATCGATGGCGGTGCTCATCGGCCTTTCCGCGCTCATACTGATCCCGTCCCGCTATCTCAACCTCGCGGCGGCGGGACGCCGGTTCGCGCCGCTTCTGGCGATGGCAGCGGTTTGGGTGGTGCTGCTCGCGGCCATCCTGGCCGGTGCGGTGAGCGGACGGGGGTGGGTGCTGGCCTCGCTGCTCTTTCCCGCCGCCTATCTGGTGGCATCGTGGGTGGCCGGCCGACGGGCCGTCGCGCCGCGAGGTAAGATCGGCGAAGGACTCTGACCTTCGCCGGAGAACTTCCTCCACGCAGCCCCTGTCGGCGTTTCGCGCTTTTCACTTAGCTTGACCGCCGTCCCCCTCTGGTTCGGAGGGCGGGCCTGGTCCCGGTTGCGGCCGTGTCGCGGAGGAGTAGTTGAACATCCAACCGTCATTGGAAGACGCACCTCGCGTTCTGGCGATCGACTGGTCGGGCGCGAAGAGCGGCGCTCGACGAAAGATCTGGCTGGCGGAGGCTCGAAACGGCGAACTCGTCCGACTCGAGAACGGCCGGAACCGGGGAGAGGTCGCCGAGCACCTTCTGGATGAGTTGGAGCGGGATCCGCGGTTGCTCGTCGGCCTGGATTTCGCCTTCTCGCTGCCGGCCTGGTTCCTCCGTGATCATGAGTTGACGACGGCGAGAGAGCTCTGGCGGCTCGCCGACCGAGAGGCCGAGGCCTGGCTCGAACAATGCGAGCCTCCGTTCTGGGGTCGACCGGGCCGTACCAAGCCGGAGCTGCCGTCGCACTTCCGACGCACGGATGCAACGGCCCGGCCCGTCGGCGGAGTCCGCCCGAAGAGTCCGTTCCAGATCGGCGGCGCGGGAGCCGTGGGCACGGGGTCACTTCGCGGGATGCCGATGCTAGAGCGGCTTAGCGATGCGGGATACCGCGTCTGGCCCTTCGATCGAGCCGAGCCGCCGACCATTGTGGAGATCTATCCGCGCCTGCTTACCGGCGCGGTGGTGAAATCGAGCCCCAAGGCCCGGGCCGACTTCATCGACGCCAGGTTTCCGGAGCTGAGCGGACGGCACCGAAGTCTCGCGGCTTCTTCCGAAGACGCCTTGGACGCCGCCGTCTCCGCCGTCGTCCTGTCTCGGGAGACGGCTGCCCTGACGGCTCTGGACGCGGCGACGGATCCCGTGGAGCTCTTGGAAGGCCGCATATGGTGCCCGGATCAGGACCGCGCCGCCGACTCGGCCGAGATCGATCTGTTCGAGGCGGAGGATGAAGTCGGCCCGCTTCCCGGCCTTCTCGCCGCCCTCCAGTTCGCCGCCGAGAGACACCGAGACCAGCGCAGGAAGGGCAGCGAAGCGTCTCCGTACATCAACCACCCGATCGCCGTCGCGCGGCTCCTGGCCGAGGTCGGCGGCGTGTCGGACCCCGTCCTGCTACAGGCCGCGATCCTGCACGACACGGTTGAGGACACCGAGACGACGCTCGACGAGTTGGAGGCCCGGGTCGGGCCGGAGGTGCGGAGGGTCGTCGAGGAGGTCACGGATGACAAATCGCTCCCCAAGCTGGAGCGAAAGCGGCTCCAGGTCGAGCACGCCCCCCAGCGGTCGAACCGCGCCAAGCAGTTGAAGGTGGCGGACAAGAGCAGCAACCTGCTCGACATCGCACACCGTCCGCCCAAGAACTGGAGGCCGGAGCGGAAGCGCGAGTACTTCGATTGGGCCGAGCGGGTGGTGGAAGGCTGTCGAGGCGTCAATCCGGCCCTCGAGGCCCGCTTCGACGAGGTGCTCAGCGAAGCTCGCGATTCGCTCGGCGAAGCTCACGACTCGCACATCGACAGTTGACGACCATGGGGCAGGACTTCGGCGCAAAGACGACGAGGACGCGCTGGGGCAGGAGTTCGTCTTCGAGGTAGCGGACGACGGCACCGTCACCCGCTACAAGTCGCACAGCAACTGGTACCTCAAGGTCCGGTAGCTTTCCCCGGCAGTCCGGCCTGGTACCCCGCGACGACCGTCTCCCCGCGTGCCGGACGAAGGACCCGGCCACCGCGGTGGCGTGTAGATAAGAAGATCGGGTACCGGACGCTGCGGCAGACCGGCCTCGTCACCCGATGGCCGGTTTCGAGCACGTCTGGAAGAGGAGGCCCACGATGCAACGCACCTCACGACTGTACTTTTCCCGCTCTCAGATAAGACGGCTTCGCTCACCCCTGCACTCGTTCCTCTTTTCGGCCGGCGTCCTGGCCGTCGTGCTGGGACTCTCCGCCTGCGACGGCGACCCGTTCAGCGGGGGGCAGCAAGCGCAGCAGGAGTTCTTCTTCGAGGAGGACGCCACCGGTCGAACGGAGTTTCGGCTCGAGGGGATCAACGGCAACATCGATGTGATCGCCGAATCCGGCACGGAGGACTTCGTCGTCGGGGGATGGAGGCGGGTGCGATCGAGCTCGCTGGCCGACGCGCAGGAGCAGCTCGACCGGCTCGAGGTCGTGGTCTCGGTCCAGGGCGATGCGATCGTGGTCCGCACCGAGCAGCCGAGCGACACCCAAGGGCGGACCTTCGAGGTTGAATACCACCTGATCGTACCCGAGCGGCTCGAGGGCAACATCACGAACGTGAATGGGAATATCCTGATCAATGCGATGGATGACGATGTCGAGGTGCTCACCACGAACGGCAACATCACCCTCCGGGATCACTTCGGGAGCGCGGAGGTGACCACGACGAACGGCAACCTCGACGCGACCGTGACGATCTCCCTAGGCGGCGCGATCGACATGAACGCCGTGAACGGGAACATCGAACTGGACATCCCCGCGGCCACCTCGGCCACCTTTTCCGCCAGATTGGCCAACGGAGACATCACCACCTCGGGTCTCTCCCTGGACAACGTCGAGAGCACTCCTGTCTCGCTCACCGGGGTCCTGGGGGATGGAGATGGTGAGATCGACCTCGAGACGGTGAACGGGAACATCGCGGCCCGGGGCTTCTAGCCGGGAGGCGCCTGCCCCAAATGCTCTCCGCCACCTCGACGGATCTGGCGAGCTGCCCCCGCTGCTCGGGCCGCGTGCAGCTTACGGTGGGGCGCTTCGCCCGGGATATCGCGGGCACGCGCTTCGCCGCCTTCCTCGCCCACCACCTCGCCGTCTATCAGCCGGCCGAGATCCGAGACGTCATCCGGGACATCCGCCCCGGTTTGCCCGAGCCGCTCGAGGGCGCCGTCGACGGCCTCGCGGTCGATCTCGCCGACCGGATCGAATCCGGGGAGCTCGACGAGCGGGATACGGCGCACATCCTGGAGAGCGTCCTCAGGGGTGCGGCGGTACTGGCCAAGCGATCGGGGATCTCGGTCGGGGACGCCACGGCGCTGGACTTCTTCGAGGCGACCGTTCTTGAGACCGCGCTCCTGGTCGATGAGAAGCCCGCCGTTCGAGATCGCCTGCTTGCGGCTGAGCGAGGCTGGCTGGCCCGCTACTGGTGGGCCGGGTTGTCCGGTGCCGCTGGGTTGCTGCTGCTGCTCTGGCAGCCCGCCTGGCTGCCGCAGATCGTCGGCTGGACGCTCCTGGGGCTGGCGTTCCTTCCGCCCGTGGCGAGCTGGATCCGCGAGAAAGCGGAGGCCTGAGGGACTCGAGGGCGATTTGTTGGCAAGGAGGCTTCAGCCCACCAGCTCGATGGTCTCCCTGTAATCCGGAATCCGGGTCTCGATCCCGGACTTCGTGACCGCGGCGGCGAGCGATTCGAGGGCCGGCTCTTCTCCGTGTACGAGACAGACGCCCCGTGGGCGTTCCTCCATCGCTTCCAGCCATTCCAACAGACCTCGCCGATCGGCGTGGGCCGAGAGCCCGTCCAGCTTCGCCACCTCGCATCGAATCGCCGTCCGGCGGCCGTGAATCCTGAGGCTCTCGTCGCCCCGAAGGAGCGCGGCGCCGCGCGTCCCCGGGGCCTGGTAGCCGGTCAGCAGGATGGTGTTTCGGTGGTCAGCGCCGAACGCCCGCAGGTGATGGAGGATCCGGCCTCCGCTCAGCATGCCCGCGCCGGCCACCACGATGAAGGGGCCGCTTCGCCGGTTCAGCGCCTTCGACTCGTCGACGCTTCTCACCAGACGCACCCTGCCGAAGGACTGATGGCACTCCTCGACGGTAAGCCGATGATAGGCTTCGTGGCGCACGTACAGCTTGGTGACGTCGATCGCCATGGGGCTGTTGAGGTAGACCGGCACGTCCGGCAGGCCTCCGCCGTCGATGAGCTGGTAGACAGCGTGCAGAATGGCCTGCGATCGCCCCACGGCGAAGGCGGGGACCATCAGCACGCCTCCCCGGCCCAGGGTGCGGCGAGCGATCTCACCCAGGTTCTCCTCCAGATCGGAATCGGGGTGATCGCGGTTCCCGTACGTGCCCTCCATCACGACCCAATCCGCCGGGGGCGGGCTCGCCGGGGGTGGGATCAGCGGAGCGTCGTCGCGGCCGAGGTCGCCGGAGAAGAGGAACCTCGTGGAGCCCGATGTGATCGTCAGGCTGGCCGCGCCCAGGATGTGTCCGGCCGGCTCGAAGCGAAGCGTCCAGGACCCCACCTCCTGGTCTGCGTGATACCCGACGGCCTCCAGCCGCTTCGCCACCCTCTCGGCGTCATCCTCCGTGTAGAGCGGCAGCGCCGGCCTGTGCTTGGAGAATCCCTTCCGATTCGCGTACGCCGCGTCCTCCTCCTGCAGTCGCCCGCTGTCCGTCAGAAGGATAGGCACCAGATCCCGGCTCGGGGGCGTGCAGTAGATCGGTCCCCTGAAACCATCCCGCACCAGAGCAGGCAGATAGCCGCTATGGTCGATGTGAGCGTGGGTCAGGACGACCGCATCGATCTCCGCCGGCTTCACCGGAAGGGGCCGCCAGTTTCGCTCCCTCAGCTTCTTGAGCCCCTGGAAGAGTCCGCAGTCCACGAGCACCCGCTGCTCGCCATTGTGCAGAAGGAACTTCGAGCCCGTGACGGTTCGGGCGGCGCCCAGAAAGGTGATCTCCATGGCTAGTTGGTGCCTTCCTTGAAGGAGCGGTACGGCACGTTTTCAAACTGGCAAACCGGAGACGAAAGCGTTAGAATAGTATCGTCTGGCCGAAAGCAGTAAAGCAGTAACGGTCGGCCGGCGTGGATTTGAATCCGCAGCTTGAAGGCGCGCCGGTCCCGAGAGACGAACCTTCTAAGAAAGCGGTGGAGGGCCTGCCCTGCGAAGTTTGCCGGCAGGCCCTTTTGCATCGCCGGGCCGTCGTCGTCCTCCGCCCTCCGGCAGGCGTAGGAAGCTGATCGGACTCCCCGTCGCCGGAGCCCCCCATTGACGAAAACGGTTGCAGTTGATTAGATTGTTCAGCGTGTACGGCAAGCTCGACAAATAAGTGGGACCGAGCACCGCCTCGGAACCCGCTTTTTTTTTGGGCAAAACCGGCACCAGGCTCACGGCCGATCGAACGGCCGGGCCTGACAGATCGATGCGGCGAAGGCCGCAAACGCACGTGTTCGGTAGTGGCGGCAAGACCCGTACTCCCGACACACACCACCAGCAACATCGGGAGTACATCGATGGCGAACACAGGGACCGTAAAATGGTTCAGTGACGAGAAGGGCTACGGATTCATCGAGCGCGAGAATGGCGAGGGCGACGTCTTCGTCCACCATTCGGCGATCCAGGGTGAGGGCTTCAAGACCCTCGCCGAGGGCCAGCGCGTCGAGTTCGAGGTCGTGCAGGGTCAGAAGGGC
>JBDGZR010000004.1:0-38168 GCA_039588495.1 Gemmatimonadota bacterium
CGGCCGAGGGCGCGTAGGAGCCCGGCGACACTCCGAAGCCTTGCAACCGGAGCCGCTCGGGGCGCTCGACCCTCTCCCTGGAGCTTTCTACGCCCGCCCGGCACGCGACGTCGCGCGGGCGCTGCTCGGCCAGATACTCGTATCGGAGAGCCCCGAGGGTCGGGCGGCCGGCCGGATCGTCGAGACGGAGGCGTATACCGGACCCGAAGACCCGGCATGCCACGCCGCGATGCGAATCGGCAGGACGAGCCGGAACGACCCGCTCTACGGCCCGCCGGGCACCGCCTACATCCATCTGAACTACGGGGTCCACTGGTGCCTGAACGCCGTGACCGACCGGGAGGGTCACCCCGCCGCCGCGCTGATCCGCGCCCTCGAGCCCGTGGCGGGCATGGAGGTCATGCGCTCGCGCAGAGGCCGGGATGAACTCACCAACGGACCGGCCCGGCTGACCGAGGCGCTCGGAATAGGCCCCGAGCACCAGCGCCACGTCCTCCGGGAGCCGCCAATATGGATCGGTGCCGGCGAACGGGTAGCCGATGAACAGGTGGTGAACACGTCTCGCATTGGCATCTCGAAGGCCAGCGATTGGGAGCTGCGCTACTACCTGAAGGAGAGCGCGTGGGTGTCACGCCGCTGAGCCCCGATCTTCTGCAGCTCCACCGCGACGCCTTCGTCTTCGACGGCCACAACGACGCCGCAATCCGCCTGCTCGCCGGAGAGGATCTCTCCCGCCCCCTGGAGGGCGGTCACCTGGACCTGCGGCGGATGCGAGAGGCAGGGTTCGACGGCGGGATCTTCGCCCTGTGGAGCGATCCGGAGTCGGAGAGGCCGCTCGAGGCGGCGCTGAGCGGTGCGAAGCGCTTCGGGACGTTCCTCGAGGAGACGCCCGGGATGCGCCTCGTTCTGGAGGCCGGCGATCTCGCCGAGGCCGAACGGACCGGCGATGTGGCGGTCTTGATCGGCGTGGAGGGCGCCTACGGGGTCGAGCACCCGGACGACGTCGATCGGCTGTACGACGTCGGTGTGCGTTGCCTCACGCTGACGTGGATGGCCCATACCTCGTGGGCTGACGCTTCGGGTCTCGAGCCGGCGCACGGAGGCCTGACTCGGGAGGGGCGCCGGATCCTCGCGCGCATCGAGAAGCTCGGGATGATCGCCGACATCAGCCACGCGGCGGATACGACCGCCCGGGACGTGCTCCAGGCGGCCGAGCGGCCGACCATCGCCTCGCACTCCGGCGTACGACGCATTGCCGACCACCACCGCAACCTGCCCGACGACCTGCTGGAGCTCCTGGCACGACGAGACGGCGTGCTCGGTGTGGTCTTCTTCAGCGGCTATCTGGATGAGGAGTTCTGGCGCGCCTCCTGCGAGGTCGGCGCCAGGCTGGAGGCGGAGGGCGTGGAGACGGGCTCCAATCCAAGGAGCGCGCTCGCCCGCGCCGTGTCCGAGGAAGTCGCGCCGGTGCCGTTCGAGCGCCTGCTCGCCCACTTCCGCCACGCGATCTCGGCCGTAGGACCGGAGCACGTCGGACTCGGAAGCGACTTCGATGGCGTGATCGCGCTGCCGGAGGGGCTCGACGATGTGAGGGATCTGCCGAAGATAACCGGGGCGCTGGTCGCTTCCGGCCTTAGCGAGGATGATGTCCGCGCGATCCTGGGGGAAAATCTCCGCCGCACCCTCGAGAGCGTCCTCGCTTGACGGCGATCCGTAAGCCGTTGAATCTTCGCTAGATGCCAGACTACGGCGTGCTATCGCTACTGCCGCCCCTTCTGGCGATCGCCCTCGCCGTGCGCACGCGGGAGGTCTACCTGTCGCTGGCGGCG
This sequence comes from Gemmatimonadota bacterium, assembly GCA_039588495.1. Taxonomy (GTDB): domain Bacteria; phylum Gemmatimonadota; class Gemmatimonadetes; order Palauibacterales; family Palauibacteraceae. The sequence continues at coordinate 1,830 of JBDGZR010000004.1, forward strand.
GGGATCTGGCTCGGGTGGACGATAGTCGAGGGCTGGGACCCGCTGGCGGGTGCGGCGCGCGCCGTGAACGAGACGATCGCCGTGCTCGGCGACCCCGGGAACGCCCGCATCCTGCTCTTCACGTTCATGGTGGGCTCGCTGATCGCGATCGTGGGTTCGAACGGCGGAGTGGACGGGTTCGTCGCGTGGGTGGAGCGCCGGCGCTGGGTGACGGACGGTCGCCGGGCGCAGATCCTCGCGTGGCTGATCGGCCTCGTGATCTTCATCGAGTCCAACATCACGATCCTCGTGACCGGCTCGGTGTGCCGGCCACTCTTCGACCGGTTCCGCGTGTCGCGGGAGAAGCTGGCCTACCTGGCCGATTCGACGTCGGCGCCGATCTGTATCCTCGTTCCGTTCAACGCGTGGGGCGGATACATCCTGGGGTTGCTCGCCGCCCTCGGTGTCGCGGCTCCGATGGGTGTGTTCGTCGCGGCGATACCGCTCAACTTCTACGCCCTGGCCGCCGTGCTGCTCGCCGGCGCCACGGCGGCGTTCGGCCTGAACTGGGGCCCCATGCGCGCGGCGGAAGAGCGCACCCGGGGTGGGGAAATGCACTGGGAGCACGCGGGTGCGCTGGCCGACCCGGAAGAGATCGCGCCGCCCGCCGCGCCGGGGATTCCGCGCCGGCCCGCCAACCTGATCCTGCCCGTGGCGGCGATGGTGCTCTCGATGCCGGTGGGCATGTACATCACGGGCGGTGGCACGATGGCGGCCGGCTCGGGGTCGCTGAGCGTTCTGTGGGCAGTCATCATTGGGGTCGCGGTCGCTTCCGTCCTGACGCTGGGCCAGAGATTGCTTCCCGTCCAGGAGCTCAGCCGCGTCAGCCTGCACGGCGCCGGGGGACTGACGGGCATGGCGCTGGTCCTTCTGCTGGCGATCGCACTGGGGGCGGTGACCGTTCAGCTGGGAACCGGGGAGTTCATCGCCGGGCTGGTCGCCGGCAGGATTCCGCTGCCTGCCCTGCTGCCCATCATCTTCCTGGCGGGAGCCGGGACGTCGTTCGCCACGGGGAGTAGTTGGGGGACCTTCGCGATCATGATTCCCGTCGCGGTGCCGCTGGCGGTGTCGCTGGGGCTGCCCGTCGCTCCCTTCGTCGCCGCCGTGCTCTCCGGAGGCATCTTCGGAGACCACTGCAGCCCGATCAGCGACACCACGGTGATATCCTCCCTGGCGGCGGCCTCGGACCACATCGAGCACGTGCGCACCCAGCTGCCGTACGCATTGACCGCGGGTAGCTTCGCCATCCTGGCTTTCGCCGTGACCGGAGGATTCCTGGCCGCGTGAGGAGCGACATCATGCCGATCGACCCGTGGGCGCGAGCCGCGCCCCTTTCCCGCACCTTGTTGCTCTCTGTGGTGGCCGGCCTCTGCGGGGCTGGCTCCACGGCTGCTCAGGAGGTCGGAATGTCGGACGAAGGTATCGACGCCCTCGGTCGCTTCGCCGCTCTGGCACTCGAGTGCGTCCACAAGGAGTACCCGAACAAGATCGCCCACGTCATGCAGGGCGATGAGGACATCGCACCACCTCGCGAGCTGACGCCCGCCTTCTTCGGCTGCTACGACTGGCACTCCTCGGTGCACGGCCACTGGCTGCTCGCCCGCCTCGCGCGGGTGGATCCCGGGGCGGCGTTCGCGCCCGACGCACGTACGGCCCTGGAGCGCAGCCTCTCAGCGGCCAACATCGAGCGCGAGGTCGAGTATCTGGCCGGTGACGGCCGGGTCTCCTTCGAGCGCCCGTACGGGCTTGCCTGGCTCCTTCAGCTCGCTGCCGAGCTTCGGGAGTGGGACGACCCCGCGGCCCGCAGGTGGAGCCGGAACCTGGAGCCGTTGGAGTCCGCGGCGGCAGAGCGGATCAGGGACTGGCTACCGAAGCTCGCCTATCCGATCCGGGCCGGGGAGCACTCGCAGAGCGCCTTCGCCTTCGGGCTGATCCTGGATTGGGCGCGAATCGCCGGGGACGGGGAGACGGAGGAGCTTCTCTCCGAGACTGCCTGGCACCTGTATGCGGGAGACCGCGATTGCCCGCTGGCTTACGAGCCCTCCGGGCAGGACTTCCTCTCGCCCTGCCTGGCCGAAGCGGACCTGATGCGCCGCGTGCTGGGCCCCGCCGAGTACGCGGACTGGCTGGAGAGCTTCCTTCCCGGAATCCCGCCGGACGACAGCTCCGTTTGGCTGGTGCCCGCGATCGTGACGGACCGGTCCGATCCGAAGCTGGCGCATCTGGACGGCCTGAACCTGAGTCGAGCCTGGATGCTGGAGGGGATACACTCGGGGCTGCCTCCAGAGGATCCTCGCCTCCCCTCCCTCCGCTCCGCGGCCGACCAGCACCGGAGGCGAGGCCTGGAAGGCGTGACGGGCGAGTTCTACGAGGGCGGTCACTGGCTCGGCAGCTTCGCCACCTACCTGGTCACCGGGAGAGGTCTTCCGGCGCCGTGATTCGGCCCTGCCCGCCGGTGAGCGGCCCCTCTATATTCCAGATTCCAGGCGAAGCCACGCGCAAGAGCGGACGGCGCGAGCGACCACACCGGAGTGCGGACATGGCAGAGACACTATCGACGATGCTGACGCTCGGAACGCGGGTGCCCGCGTTTTCCCTCGAGAACGCGGCGGACGGACGTACGGTCTCCCCCGAGGACTACGCCGACAGCCCCGCCCTCCTGATCATGTTCATCTGCAACCACTGCCCCTTCGTGAAGCACGTGATCGACGGCGTCACGAGTCTGGCGGCGGACTACCTGCCCCGCGGCGTGGGGATCATCGCCATCAACTCCAACGATCGCGTCGGCTACCCGCAGGATGCGCCCGAGAACATGAAGCGGCTGGCGGACGAGCTGGGCTGGGATTTCCCGTTCGTGTTCGATGAGACGCAGGAGGTGGCGAAGGCGTTCCGGGCGGCCTGCACGCCCGACTTCTTCCTCTTCGACGCCGCCGGCCAGCTGGCGTACCGGGGTCAGCTCGACGACAGCCGGCCGGGCAACGGGATTCCGGTGACCGGGAGCGATCTCCGTGCCGCGATCGACGCGGTCCTCGCCGGCGAGCCCGTGCGTGAGGATCAGAAGGCCAGCATCGGCTGCAACATCAAGTGGCGGCGGGGCAACGAGCCTTCCTACTTCACCTGAGACGGTGCACTAGGAGCCCCGCTCGAAGTGTCTTCCGAGCTTCCGGCGAAACTGCAGGGCATTGTCGACCTGTTCGCGGCCGCGCCTCGAGAGCTGCGGCTCCAGGCGCTGCTTGATTACGCGCGCCGGGTTCCCGAGCCCCCGCATCACCTCATCGGCTCCGCGGCGTTTCAGGACGTGCCGGAGTGCCAGACTCCGTTCGCTCTCGCCCTCGAGGTGGATCCCGACGGCGCGGTTCACCTCCACTTCGACGCTCCGGCCGAGGCGCCCACGGTTCGCGGCTACGCCGGGATCCTCCGGGAGGGTCTGGAGGGTGCGACCGCCGAGGAGATTCAGCGGGTCCCATTGGATTTCTACATGAAGATGGGGCTGGTCGAGCTGGTCACGCCGCTCAGGCTCCGGGGCATGGAGGCTATCCTGGCCCGCATCAAGAGCCGGCTGAGCGAGGAAGCGAGCTAGCCGAGACTCTCCCGCAGGACGCGCACGAGGACCATCAGGCCCAGCCCCAGGCCGATCATCAAGACCTGCGGAAGCGCCTGGCGAGGCTCCCGGGATCGGTGCAGCTCCGGAATGAGGTCGGCGGCGGCGATGTAGATGAAGCTGGCCGCGGAGACCGTGAGTAGCGCCGCCTCCAGCCCCTGGACCTCGGTGCCTATCCAGAGGACGACCACGGCCCCGAGGATCGCCGTGCTCGCGGAGAGGAAGTTGGCGAGAACGGCCTGCCGCACGGACAGGCCGCCGTGGAGCAGCACGCCGAAGTCTCCGATCTCCTGAGGCACCTCGTGGAGGATGACCGCCAGGGTCGTCACCAGCCCCACGGTCGGATCCGCCAGGTAGGCTGCCGCGATCACCATCCCGTCCAGCAGGTTGTGCACGCCGTCGCCCAGCAGCACCATCGTGACGATCGGATGAGTCCGGGCCTCGGGTCCGGCTTCCTCGCCGGCATCGGCGCTCTCGGCCGCGGGATGCGGCGCATGGGCGCGGTGCTTCTCCCCCACGGACTCGGCGTGATCCGTCCCGTGATGGTGGTGCCAGAGGAACTTCTCCAGAACAAAAAACCCGAAGAAGCCTCCGAGCAGGTAGAGCGAGAAGGGAAGCCCCGTGCCGAGGCGATCAACGGCCTCGGGCAGGAGGTGGAGGAAGGCCCCGCCGAGAAGGCTGCCGGCGGCCAGGCTGACGAGGTAGAGCTGAAGGCGTCGGAGTCGGACGGGGTCTTGAGAGAGCGCGAAGAGCCCCACCAGCGAGACCAGGCTCACCAGGAGCACGCTCAGAAGCGCGTAAATCCAGATCTGGGGCGCGCTCAGAGAGTCCCCTCGGAGGCTGGAGGTCGCTTCCCGCCGAAGATCCGGCGCAGGGCGAACGCGGCCAGGAGCACCGCGGCGAAGGCACAGACCACCACCGGTCCGGTCGGCAGATCAGCCAGATAGGAGATCAGCAGGCCCGCCACTGTCGCGACCGAGCCCGACAGCCAGGCGATGGCAAGGAGTGATCGGGGCCTACCGGTGAAGAGAAACGCCACCACCGCCGGGATGACGAGGAAGCTGAACACTAGCAGCACGCCCGCGATGTCCACGGAGAGGGTCACCATGATCCCGAACAGCGCGTAGAAGAGAAAGTCCCAGCCCTTTATCGACCATCCCTCGGACTTGGCGAGCTCGGGCTGCAGGGAGATCGTCAGAAAGCGGCGGCGCAGCAACCAGTGGATCAGCCCGAGCACGGCGTAGACGGCCGCGATGCGCCCAATCTTGGGCCAGGTGACCCAGAGCAGGGAGCCTGTAAGCAGCTCCTCGACGTGCTCGGCTCCGCGCGGCGCCTGTGCTGCCAGTAGAATCGTGGCCGCCGACGCGACGACGAAGACGATCCCGATGATCGCCTCCTGCGTGATGTAGCGGTGGTCCATCCGCGTCACGCTGAACAGCCCCGCAGCGAACAGAGTCGTGAGGAGACCGACGAAGTACGCTCCAGCCGACCCGGCCTCGAAACCGGCAAGGGTCGCAGCCGTCCAACCGAGTGCCGCCATCTGTGCGATCGCAAGGTCGACGAAGATGATGCCGCGGGCGATGACGTGGATGCCGAGGTAGGCGTGCAGGCTCAGGAGGACCAGGGCGGCGACTAGCGCCGGGAGCATCAGCTCCAACATGACTACTCTTCGTCCTCCGCGGCCTGGAACGCCCCGGCCAGGCTGGACACCCAAAGATCCACCAGATCGAAGTAGCCGTCCGTGCCGGGCGCTCCTCCCACGTGCTCGGGCATGATCAGAGGCTCGGCGCCCGTGCGCTCCGCGACCTGTTCGACCTGATCGTGGCTGAAGTAGTTGGCCGCGAGCAAAGCCGGGATGCGGTTCTCCCGCATCCAGTCAACGAGCTTACGCACGTGGCCGGGCGACGGCGGGATTCCGACCTTCGCCTCGACGTACATGGCGCACGGCACGCGGAAACGGGCGCTGAAATATGCCCAGTTCTTGTGATAACACGCCATCTCGCGGTCCCGGAAAGCGGTACCCTCGGCCAGCCAGCCTCCGACGTAATCGATGAGTGGCCTCTCCTGAAAGCTCTTTTCCGCCAAGAAGTCCCACAGCCTGTACGTGCGGGCCAGCTCGAAGAGCGTTTCGGGTCCGAAGATCTCCACGAGTTCGTCGCCATACAAGCGTCGCATCAGGCGCTCCGCGAAGCCGCGGTAGTTGGCCTCGTAGATCTCCGACCCTTCCTCGTCGATCCGGCGCAGACCGGCCAGGATGTTCTCTCCGATGATGATGGCGTTGACCGGGTCCGTATGGATGTGCGGATTGCCGAAGACATGGACATCGCCGGCCGCCCTCGAGATGTCGGTCGGGATGTCCAGTAACTCGACGCCGGCGTAGGCCGCCACGAATCCCGGCGCGCCATCCATCACCCTGGAATTGGCCGCGCGGTCGAGCAGCGTCGGTACCCACAGCTCCAGGTCGAGCCCGGTCGCCACGAACAGATCGGCCTTCTTGATGAGAGCCGCGTAGCTCGGCCTCGGCGTCACGAAGTGCGGGTCCTCGTCACCCCTGGCGATCGCCTCCACATCGGCGAGCTCGCCCGTAATCTCTCTGGCGATCGCCGCGTATGTCGGCAACGTGGTGACGACCTTGAGCTTGTCCTGGGCAGCGATGTCGGCTGGAGGCGTGAGCAGATGAAGGAGAGCCAAGTAGCCTGCAACCGTGAAAAGGCGGCGTCGATGCGCCGGCTTCCGCCGTCGATGCCTCGCGAGAGAAGCCCGTGTCTCGAAACAACCTGTCATCTTGCCATCCCACTTGAGCTTACGAGCCCGACGCGATCCCGGCCAGCTCATCAGTATGTCTCGTGCTTGTGCGGGCCGACGGCCCACACCGTTTGGAAGAACAGCGTGAAGTCCGTCCCCTCGCCGGCACGTCTCACGATGTTGCCCTGGAGGCGCAACCGGACCCACTCGCTCTGCCACCACGAGACGCTGGGGACGAACTGCCAGACATCCGGGCTCTGCGCATCCGGGCTCGGCCCGTAGGGATTCAGATAGTCCGCCCTGAAGCCGACCTGCCACTGGCGGGCGAACTTGTAGTGCGCCTGTCCGTAGCCGCCGTTCCCGTGCGTGACGAATCCCTCCTCGTTTCGACGAGCGAAGTACCACTCCGCCTTGAGCTGCAGGTCCTGGTAGAGAGCGCGCGCCGGTGGTGTCCAGCGGTAGGCCACGTCGACCGAGATGAGACTGCTGTTCAGATCGGCACCGCTGTTTCTGCCGACGACTCCATTGACGCCGAGCTGAAGATAGGAGGCGGGGCCGAGGTCGAAGAAGCTCTGCGTGCGGCCCAGAAAGCTCGGTTGGGAACCGCCATCGAACAGTGCTTCGTTCGTTCCCGCCGTCAGGTCCAACCAGGTGGACTGGGTCAGCGAACCCGCCTGAAGGAGCGGCAGTGCCAGCGAAACTCCGGTCTGGATGAGGCCGTCGTCCCCGACGAAGCTCAGCACCGGGAGCGGCCGATCCACCTCGAGCAGGGAGTGGTTGTGCCATCGGTTGTAGAGTCCGAGCTCCTGCCGGAACTTCCCCAGCTTCAGGCTCATCCCGGCGGGCATGGCGATCCAGTCGACGTAGCCCTCCTCGAGAGTGACCCAGTTGCCGCCCTCCTCCTCGCCTTCCTCCTCCTCGCTGAGTCCCGCAATCTTCAGCTCCTCCTCGCGGGCAAGGAAGACGGCGGTGCGCGCGAACGGATCGAGCATCGCCTGGAAGCCGAACTCGAACTCACGTGGGACCGCCGTTGCCCGGGCCTCGCCGCCGCTGGGTGCCAGGATCGAACCGACGACGTCGCCGGTGACGCTGATCTCCGGATTGAGGAGCCTCAGGCTACGGGTTCGGCTTCCCTCCGGCTCATCCGGCTCTTCCCGGGCCGATCCTCCCGCCTCGACCTCTCGGCGCGCGGCCGCCCTCAACTCCTCGAGCTCATCCGGCTCCGCAGCTGCCGCGGCATCCGCGCCGGCGCCGGCCGGCTCCGTCGAGATTCCAGCGGCGACTACCGCCTCCTTCAAGCTCGAGAGCTCGGTCATGAGGCTGTCGATACGCGACTCGAGCGTCGAGATCCGCGTCAGGATGGTGTCCTGACGGGCCGTCCGCGCTGCGTCGTCGGGCTGCTGCCCGAGAACGGGTCGAGCGGCGAGCATGATGCACATGATGAGAATCACGCCGCCGATCATCTCGCCAGATCGTCTGGGAGCCACATTTCCCCCTGGAGGCTGGTTTCAAATCCGGGTCACGGCCACCGGGCCGCCTATCGGTCGACGCGGTGGAGGTTGTCGAACGGTTACGCTCTAGGCGATGGAGGGCGGGGCGCGGGGGAGGGAAGAGGAGTTCCGCGCGAAGGCGCGAGGCGCCTCGTGAAGGAGGATGCCGGCTCTCTGTATCTCCTGCCCGATGCAGGGGCTCGAAGATGAGCCGGCGGGAACAGCGTGAGAGCTGGCGAGCTGGGAGCAGGCAGCATGGTCATGCTGGCTCGAACAACGTCCGGGATCATGTGCTGCTTCGATCGAGACGACCCCGCTCGCCTCCCGCGCGTCGAGCACGGGGAGCACGATCGAGACGCCGAGCAGGGCGAAGCCCATGGCAGCGGCGACGCCCCGTCGGAAAGGCCTGCGCGACGCTATGATCGGTGAACCCAAATGTCTCCTCGCCAGCTCTCCAACTTCAGCCTCGAGTGCCGCAAAGCTCGGCAAATCTAGAGGGTCGAGGTCGCGGGCACGAGCAATCGGCCTCCCAATCGGCGCGCCATTTGGTTAAATTACCGCTGCAGGTTGGTGTAAGGCTCGTTTTTGAGCCGATAGCAAAAACGAGTGACCCGACTCTCTCGACGGACGCCAAGCCCGGTTTGGGAAGGCGGAAAACCGGGAGGCGCGGTCTAGGCCTTGGGAAAGGGCATCATAAAACCCCTTGCACTGACCCCTATAGGGCGGCGAAAGCCGCCCTTTTTCACATCTCTTTTTCTGGCGTCCCGGTCCACCCGCCGCTAGCATCGTCCATCCGGAATCGCGCGACTCCGGCCACGGTTGGCAAGACGCGCTCACCCTCACTCTGATAGACGGAATGCCCAAGGTCCGAGTCACTCGGCGGTTGCACTTCTCGGCCGGCCATCGGCTCCACAGTCCCGATTACGACGATGAGAAGAACCGTGCCGTGTTCGGAGCGTGCAGCAACCCGAACGGGCACGGGCACAACTACGAGCTCGAAGTGACCGTCGACGGAGAGATCGACCCGTCCACGGGGTATGTCCTGGACGTCAAGCGCCTGCGCGACCTCGTCAACGACCGCGTCGTGGCGGAGATGGACCACGCCAACCTGAACGTGGACGTGTCCTGGCTGCAGGGCGTCAACCCGACAGCCGAGAACCTGGCTGTGCAGATCTGGAACAGGCTGACCGGACGGCTGGATGGAGCGCGGCTCGTCTCGGTGAAGCTCTGGGAGACACGACGCAATCACGTGGAGTACTGCGGTGAATGACGACGGTTTGAAGTTGGAGGCTCGAGAGTCCGCCGCCTCCGCGGGTGGCGAGACAGAGCCGGAAGGAACGCACCTTTCCGATGCGAGCTTCGAGGCGCTGATCGAGGAGCAGCTGAGGCGCATGGGCGAGAATCCCGAGCGTCCGGGTCTGGAGCGCACGCCGACGCGGGTCGCCGAATCGCTCCGTTGGCTTACGCGAGGCTACACCGCCTCGGTAGAGGAGGCGATCGGGGACGGCGTGTTCGAAGAGAAGCACGACAGCATGGTGCTGGTGAAGGACATCGAGCTCTACTCGATGTGCGAGCATCATCTGCTGCCGTTTTTCGGAAAGGCGCACATCGCCTACATCCCGGACGGGAAGATCGTTGGGCTCAGCAAGGTGCCCCGCCTCGTCGAGATCTTTGCGCGACGCCTCCAGGTTCAGGAGCGTCTCACAGAGGAGATCGCCAGCGCGCTGGAAGAGGCGGTCGAGCCTCAAGGGGTCGGGGTCGTGGTGGAGGCCTACCATCTCTGCATGATGATGCGCGGCGTCGAGAAGCAGAACAGCAAAACGATCACCAGCGCGGTGCGCGGACTCTTCCGAAGCGACCCCCGGACCCGCGACGAGTTTCTCCGGCTCGTCCTGTCACCGCAGTTCATCTCCTAGAGAGCCGGCTCCGCCGCCGCGACCCCGGTCCACGACGAGGCGCTCCCCTGTTTATCGAGCTCGCGGAAGTCCTCGTCTGTCCCGTATGCCGTCCGCGACACGACGAGGGGGCGCTCCAGGGGCTCGTCGCCGTTGTCGAGGAGCTTCGCGGCCGGAAGGTGATCGACGGTTGGCTGGGGTGTCCGGCCTGTGAGGCTCGATATCCGATCCAGGACGGCGCCGCGTGCTTCGCTCTCGCGCCTCCCGAGCCTCGACTTCGGTCCGATCGTGAAGCATCTGCCGCCGAGTCACCCTCCGAATCGTCCGGACAGCGGGCCGACACGGCCCTTCTCGTCGCGGCGTTGCTCTCGCTCCACGAGGTCGCTGGATACGTCCTGCTCGGTCCGGGGCTGGGGCCGATGGCCGAAGAGCTCTCGAGGCTGGCTCCGGCGAGCGAGATCGTCGCTCTCCGGGGTCGAGGGGAGGGGGAGGAGGGGCCGGTCTCGCCGCCGTCGGCGGGGGTGACCCACCTGTGGGACACGCCGGAGGGATCACTCCCCCTCCGCGCGGCCAGCATCGCCGCCGCCGCCATCCTCGGCGCGCGAGAGGTTGTCATCGCCGAAGCCGCGCGCGTGTTGGGACCGGCCGGTCGCCTCGCCATCCTCGGATCCAGGCCGGCAGGGGAAGAGGCGGCCCTCCCCCTTCTCCGGACTGCCGGGCTGGAGCCCATCGTCGTGGATCCACGGGCCATCGTCGCCCGACGCGTCTGAGCCGCGTCTCCGATTGCCGTGCCAGGATGCCGGATCTAGTTTCGACGCGATCCATGGCCACTGGCAGGCCGCGGGCGATCCGCCTTTCTCCAACCGACGAGAAGCGCAGCTGAAGATGGCCTGGTGGAAGTTCTGGGACGACGACACCCACAGCCTGAAGCAAAGACCCGATTACTACGAAGAGGGCGTACAGCTGGCGCGCCAGGATCGGCTGCACGACGCTTTGACATCGTTTCGACTCGCGCTCAAGGAGCGCTCCGACGACGTCGCATCGATGGAGCAGATGGCCGTCCTCCAGACTCGTATGGGCCTGCCCGACGAAGCCGCGAAGATGTACGAGAGGGCGCTCGAGCACAGGCCGGGCAGCGCTTCCGCCCACTACGGACTCGCGTTCGTTCAGCTGAACCGCGGCGAGATCGCGAGCGCCGTGGAGCACCTCGAACGCTTTTTGGACGCGGACAAGCCGGGCGGGACAGAGGTGGAGCAGCGTGTCGACCATGCCCGGACCACACTGGCCCAGCTGCGCGGCGGAGACGCTGAAGGGGAGGCGTAGTGCCGGCTGACACCGACGCCCCGCTGCGACGGCGGGATGGATCTCCGGCCGAGGTTCCTCCGGGGACGCTCGTCGACCTTTACCTCGATTCCATTGGGGAGCATCCGGACGCCACGGCTTTGCTGGCGCGGCGCGGTGAGGGGGAGTGGGAGCCTCGCACGTACCGCCAGGTCGCGGAGATCGTCCGCGACCTCTCGCTCGCTCTCCGGTCTCTCGGCCTCGAGCGGGGCGACCGGGCGGCGATCATCTCGGCGACTCGCTACGAGTGGGCTCTGATCGATTTCGCCATGGTCATGGCGGGTGTCGTCAGCGTCCCCGTCTACGACTCGCTGACCCCCGATCAGATCGCCTACATACTGAGGGACGCCGGGGTCCGTGCCGCTTTCGTGGCGGACGCCTATCAACTGGCCAAGCTGGTCGAGGCCGCCCACCAGACGCCCGACCTGAGGCACGTCATCCCGTTCGATCCCACTGGCTCCCCCCCCGACGCTCCCTTCGAGCTCATCTCGTGGGAGAGCTTCGAGGAGCGGGGACGGGACCAGGTTCATCTTCACGACGAATACGAGGCTTACGCGAGGCAGACACGGCCCGAAGAGATCGCCACTCTTATCTACACCTCCGGAACGACGGGCCCGCCGAAAGGCGTCATGCTCTCCCACGACAACGTGTTCAGCAACTCCGTCCTGGGTTCCCGGCGGCTCCACCTTCTGCGGTCCGATATGGTGTTGGCCTGGCTGCCCATGTCGCACGTGTTCGAGCGCACCGCGGGACACTTCTGCACCTGGCACTGCGGTGCGCCGCGCGCGTTCGCCGAGTCCGTCGACACGGTCCCGCGGGACATGCTGGAGGTGCGACCTACGTTCATGGCGGCGGTCCCGCGTTTCTACGAGAAGGTCTACGATGCCACTCTAGCCGCGGCGACGACGGCTGGCGGAGTGAAAGAGCGGATCTTCTGGTGGGCGAAAGCCGTGGGCGAACGCGTCGCGGACGCGCTGCTGGCCGGGAAGAGCCCCAGTCCCTGGCTGGCGTTCCAGTACAGGATCGCCGACCGGCTCGTCTTTCAGAAACTGAGGGCCCGAACGGGTGGGCGGATCCGTTATTTCGTGAGCGGAAGCGCGCCCCTCTCGGCCCGGATCGCCAAGTTCTTCTGGGCCGCCGGCTTGCCGGTGCTCGAGGGCTACGGGCTCACGGAGTCCTCGCCCGTCATCACGGTCAACCCGATCGGCGCTGCTCGGCTGGGCACCGTCGGTACCCCGATCGACGGCGTGGAGGTGCGGATCGCCGACGACGGGGAGATCCTCTGCCGGGGACGGAACGTGATGCTGGGATACTACCGGAACGAAGAGGCCACCAGGGCAGCGATCGAGCCGGACGGCTGGCTTCACACGGGCGATATCGGCGAGCTGGATCAGGACGGCTACCTGCGGATCACCGACCGTAAGAAGGAGCTGATCGTTACCTCGTACGGCAAGAACGTGGCTCCACAGCCGATCGAGGAGACTCTCAAGCGCAGCCGGTTCGTGGATCAGGTCGTCCTCGTGGGAGACGGCCGCAAGTTCATACTGGCCCTCGTCGTACCGGAGTTCGAGCGGCTGGCGGAATGGGGCCGCAGCGAAGGGCTCGACTTCTCCCGTCCGGAGGAGCTCACCGGGGAGCCGGCTGCCGCCCGACATCTGCTCTCGGAGATGGATCGAGAGCTCCAGGAGTTCTCCGGCTACGAGAGGCCGAAGCAGGTCATTCTGCTGGACGAGCCGTTCACGATCGAGTCGGGCACGCTGACGCCCACCCAGAAGGTCCGCAGGAAGATCGTGGCCGAGCGGTACGCGGATCGGATCGAGCGGATGTACGAGGAGGCCGGACGCGAGATGGCGGCCGACTCCTCCCGATGACCGCGGCGGCGGGGATCGTCATCGTTCTCGTCACCGGTCCGGACCGGGAGACGCTGGTCGAGATCGGCCGTCGGGTCGTCGAGAATCGCCTCGCCGCCTGCGCGAACGTACTGGACGGCGTCTCCTCCGTATATCGCTGGAAGGGGAGCGTCGAGGAAGCTGGCGAGGCCCTCGCGATCCTGAAGACGACGCAGGCGCGCGCGGGGCCGCTGGAAGATTCCGTCCGTGCCCTGCATCCGTATGAAGAGCCGGAATTCATCGTACTTCCGGTGCTCGGAGGATCCGACAGCTACATGGAATGGGTGGCGCACAGCGTCGCGGAGAGCCCAGAGGACTGAGCTTGGCCAAAAAGAAGAAGAAGAGGGCAGAGGCGTCGATCGTGGACGAGGGTGGAAGCGAGGCATCCGCGGCCGAGACGCCGGCCGAGGATTCCGGGACCGGGGGCGGTGAGGCCACGAAGGTAGAGGGCTCGGACGGGCCGACCGCCGGGGAGACCGCGAAAACCGAGCCCGAGCCGGGTCAGGACGCGCCCGAGGCAGGCGCGGACGAACCCGAGGCAGGCGTGGACGAACCCGATACCAAAGCCGCGCCCGCCCCCGAAGCCGCCGCGTCCCCGGCCAAGGATGCCGCGTCCGCGGCGGGCGACGACGCGCGGGCCGGGAAGGGCGAGTCGGAAGACGACACTTCGGCGGCGGACGGAGATGACGAGCCCAAGCCGGTTTCGCGGAGGAAGCAGCAGGAGGAGCTGTACCGGAAGGCGAGGGATCTCGCCGAGGAGGGCAAGCTCCGAGATGCCGCACGCGCCTATGCCGAGCTCCTCGCCATCAACCCTCGTCACCTCAAGGCGCGCAACAACCTCGGGTTCGTCTACGACCGGCTGGGTGAGCCCGAGTTGGCGCTCAAGGAGTACCGGGGCGCGGCAGAGCTCGATCCGGAGAACGTCCAGCTTCTGTCCAACGTTGGCGCAGTCCTCGCCGTGCTGGGCCGCTATGATGAGGCTGAATCCGAGCTCCGGCGGGCGCTTCGCCTGGAGCCCGGGAGCGTGGATGCCCACCTCAACCTCGGCCTCGTGTACTTCCGGCGCGGGCTCTACCGGGAGGCTGCGGAAGGCTTTCAGCGTGCGATCGAGCTGGATCCGGAGGGCGTCGCGGCCTACGTCTATTTGGGCGAGTCGTTCAACTATCTGGCGCGCTGGGAGGAGGCGCTGGATGCCCTGCGCAAGGCGGTGGAGCTCAAGCCGAGCACGCGCGCCTACTACGTCATGGGCATCGTCTACGATCGTCTGCAGCAGCCCGATCGGGCCGCCGAGATGTACCGCCGCTCCCGCGAGAATCCTGCTTGAGCCACCGAGACGATCAGGCTCGCGATCGGCTGAAGAGCGTCGTAGTCAGCCGATCAGGATCGTGATCGCCACGAGTACCGTGCCGATGACCCCGCCGAGGACGTAGCCGAGACGCACGATCAGCTTCAGTTCCTGCTCGGTCACCGAGCGGACCAGCGTCTCGAGCTGAGCGAGAGGGTAATCTCGGATCTTCTCTTCGACCCTTTCGGCGACGCGCACGCGTGAGGCGATCTCGGGAACCTGACGGGTGATCCAGCTCCAGATGTGAGGGGACAGCGCGCTACCCAGTCGAGCGGCCGCGTCCTCTCCCAGAAGATGGCCCGGTCGTCCGATGGGCCGCGTCAGAGCCCACCGCACGGTCGGTTCTCTCGCGGCCTCGATCAGTTGCCGGCCCGGCTCGGTTCCCAGCGCGGCGGCGATCCAGCTCCCGAGGCGTGCGGCCGGCAGCGTGCGGATCGCATCGGCCCAACTGCGATCCCCGACGCGGCCCACCGTCTCCTCTGCCTGATCCAGGAGGAACTCTCGGGCCGACGGATCGCGCGCCGTCCGTACGATCCACTCGGCCAGAGCTTCGCGTGCGCTCTCGACCTGCGGCTCGTCGGGGCCGCCGAGGACGCCCACGACCGGCCGGCGCAGGAACTCGACGATCGTCTCGTTCACGCCCCTCGCGATGGCGTCCTGGATCTCTGACTCGCGGAGCAGCTCGCTCAGGCGGTCTGCACCTTCCGCCTCGAGCGTGTCGATCACCCGAAGAACGGTCTCCTCCGTGATGATCAGCTTGGCGATCACTCGCTGGTGGAAACGGAGGTCGGACATGAACCGATCGAGAAGCTGCCGCACCACCTTCTCGACGCGTTGCCTGGCCTCGGGGTCCTCGAGGAGTCGGCCCAGCTTCTCCATCGCCAGGGGCAGATAATCCTGCGTGGCGTGTTCGACCGCTGCTACGAGCCGCGCCGGGATGATCTCCTCGAGCGTACGGCCGGGGCGAAGCAGCTCCGAGCCCAGCCGTTCGAGGTGTCGGTCTACCGTCGTCTCCAGTGCGGAGGAGTCGACCAGCTCGCCGAGCCACTCCCCGGCCCGTTGGCGCAGAGCGTGAATCCTCTCTTCGTCGAGTGTCTCGGATAGGCGCTCGTCTTCCAGCAGGTTGGCCGAAGCCTCCAGTAGCTGCTCGGCCTCCGCCGCGAAGCCGGGGGAATCCAGTCCCGAGATCGCCCGCTCGACGAGCTCGTCGAAGACCTGGCCCAGCAGGATCTCGGCTTCCCCGAGCACGCGTTCGGGGAGGATTTCCGACAGGGCGGGGTGCTCCTCCTCGATCAGATCCTCGAGGATCTCCCTGATCCTCGTCTCGAAGGTCTCCCGCAGCTCCTCATCCTGGAGCTCCGCCGCCAGGTCGTCGGCGGTGAGCAACCTGGTTCCCACCGCCCGTCCGACCGTGCCTGCGAGTCGCGCCTGGTTTTTCGGCAGCGCTCCCTGCATCCATGAGATGGCTCGACCGAACAGGCGGGGCGGTTCGTACGGGTGGAAGAGCATCCAGATGGCCACGCGGTTGGTGATGCCGCCGGCCAGGGCGCCGAAGAAGATAGTCAGAAGAGCGCGAGCCCAGGTCATCAGTTTCGGCTTTCGACGCCGAGGCCCGAGGCGGGCCGCCCATCGCCGAGGATCTCGAGTCTTCCCTGGATGGCGAAGGGGTGGGGCATCCGCTCGTCGCGGAGGCCTCCGGCCACGGAGTCCTCCGGCAGGGGCTCCATGCGGAAGCGGGCCGTGACCCCGGCCTTCGGAAGCTCGATGAGCCAGCGTGCAAGGGCCCGGCTCACATCCTCCGGAGGTTGCACGAGCACATCCGTCCACTCGTTGCCGATCGAGCCCACCCAGGTCCAGGCTATCGCCGTCGAGTCCGGGTCGTCGGCATCTCGTGCGACGAGTAAACCGTTGTTGAGCGAGTCGACCAGGAGGAACAGCTGAGCCCTGAGGCCCACCACCAGCGACGCCGGCAGAGTGTCTGAGGCCGAGCTCGGCGGAGAGTCTTCGGAGGCCTCCTTCCGGAGGTGCGCGGACCGCCTCAACACGAGCAAGCCGTTTTGCAGCGAGTCGCCCTGCTGTACCTGGGCGAGCAACAGGGCCTCCC
The DNA here is from genome assembly GCA_039588495.1 of Gemmatimonadota bacterium. Lineage (GTDB taxonomy): Bacteria > Gemmatimonadota > Gemmatimonadetes > Palauibacterales > Palauibacteraceae. The sequence goes on from JBDGZR010000004.1 coordinate 18,279, forward strand.
GCTGGCCGGTCTCGCCCGTCCACTCAGCCACCAACTCACCCGGTGTGAGCCGGAACTCGCTCGAATTGTCCCGATACACCAGGCCTGCGACCTCGCCGCCCTCGGCGGCCATCACTCGCCAGGGGCCGCCCGGAAGGACCCTCCAGGCCGCCCTCGGAACCGGCAGTCTGTCGCGAAGGGGAGCCAAGGGTTGCCACGAGCCGCCGCTCTCCAGCCAGCCGCCATAGGATCGTTCCAGGTAGTTCTCCGAAGTGTGGTGGACAAACCTCGCGAACAGCCGCAGCGGTTGCGACGCGAAGCCGACGAACGCCACCTCCGTGGAGTACTCGGCGGGCGCAATCGCCACCCTCTCCGTCTCCGTCGACACAACGGGAGGGGTCTCCAGCGGAGGCTCGACCTCCTCGGAGCACGCCAGTGCGAGCGCCAGGGCGGGCAGACAGGCGAGAGTCGCGCGCCGCGGCGGAATGGACCGCCGCTGTCGAGCAGAATCGAGTGTCATCAGAGCCTCGGTTTCGCGCCGAATGCGGCCGGCGGCAAGCGCTGAAATGCGGACCGCAACATACGTTCGCGGCCTACCGCCTCGCACGGGGCACGCCTATCTTGCCGGCCACCGCAGACCAGCTTCGTAAAACCCATCGGCGAGTCGGAGCATGCAACTCTATACGAAGATCGCGATCGCCCTGATTCTCGGCGCTCTCGTCGGGTTGGTGGCGAACATCTTCGACGTGGAGTGGCTCGTCACGGCTCTCACGGCCATCGAGCCGGCCGGCACCGCCTGGATTCGCCTCATCACCATGGTGGTCATACCCCTGGTCGTGGCCAGCCTCGTCGTCGGCACCGCGACGCTCGGAGACATCACCAAGCTCGGCCGGATCGGCGGGAAGACAATGGCCTTCTACCTCTCCACGACGGCGATCGCCGTCACGATCGGCCTGCTGATCAGCAACCTGGTCTCTCCCGGCTCCCACATGGATCCGGCCGCCCTGGAGAGCCTCCGGTCGACCTACCTCACCGAGGGTGCGAGCCGCGTCGAGATCGCTCAGCAGGCTCCCGGACTCGTCGAGGTCTTGCTGGAGATGATCCCTCGAAACCCGGTCCAGGCGATGGCCTCCGGGGACATGCTGCCAATCATCTTCTTCGCGATCTTCTTCGGCGCGGCCATGTCGGTTCTCCCGGAGAGGCGTAAGGCCCCGCTACTCGGCGTCTTCGAGGGAGTGAACGACGCGGCGATGGTCATGATCCACTGGATCATGAAGCTCGCGCCCTACGCCGTCTTCGCTCTGATCGGCGCGGTGATCGCCCGGTTCGGAGCGGATGTGTTGGGGAGCCTCCTCGTCTACATGCTTACCGTGCTCGGAGGGCTGGCGCTGCACGTGACGCTCACCTACACGACCGCGTTGCGTTTCCTAGCTCGCGTGAAGCCGCCGGCCTTCTTCCGGCGCATCCGCGAGGTGCCGCTGATCGCGTTCTCGACCTCCAGCTCCAACGCGACGCTGCCGGTGACGATGGAGGTGGCCGAAGAGAAGCTGGGTGTGAGCAAGGAGGTCTCGAGCTTCGTGTTGCCGCTCGGTGCGACGATCAACATGGACGGCACGGCGCTCTATCAGGCCGTGGCCACCATGTTCATCGCCCAGGTCCTGGTCGGGGACATCTCCGTGGTCGCGCAGCTGGGCATCGTCCTCACGGCGACGCTGGCCTCGATCGGCGCGGCCGGCGTGCCTTCGGCGGGTATCATTATCCTGATCGTCGTGCTGCAGCAGGCCCTTCCGCCGGGCGTGGACCCGGCAGTCGGCATCGCGCTCATCCTCGGCGTGGACCGGATTCTGGACATGTGCCGGACCGCCGTGAACGTGACCGGAGACCTGACGGCCGCGACGGTGATCTCCCGCTCCGAAGGGGGGGTGCTGCTCGCGTCGTCCGATGAGGTCGTAGCCGCCTGACCGGAGCCTCAGGCGCTGGAGCGAACCGCGGGGCCGACGGTCCCATCGAGACGCTGAAGCAGGCGCTCGATCCGCCTCCGGTTCACACCCAGATCCCCTTTTCCTATTCGCGACTCGGAGCGGGCCTCCACTCGGGTCAACCCGTTCTCGTCCAGGGATACCCAAATCGTGAGGTCGTCTCGAAACCGTAACACGGGCGCCGCGCACATCACGGTCATCAGCCCGAGCTCCTCGTCCGCGTGAACGAGCTTCCAGCCGCGCCGCTGATGGACCAGGTCGAGAAGCGAATCCCAGACGTCGGCGAACGGGGCGGCGTAGAGCCGGAAGTCGGGCCCGTCAGGGGACCTCGTGTCCGCCACGTTCTCCGTCAACCAGCGCGAAAGAGTGGGCTTGGTCATGTCGTCTGTGTGAGCCGCCTGCGTTCCCGGATTCGGTTGCTGGCGAACTTGGCCTCGGGTACGTTGCCGAATCGTCGGTCGCTCAGGACGTACCGGTCGACCGGAAGCTCCGCGCGACGGGTCCCTCCGACATCCGCGTGTGCGTCGGTCCGCGACGCGATGAAAGCTACAGGCCCCGAGAAAGAAACAACGAGAACCGCATGCAAGCCATTATACCACTGGCAGGAAAGGGGACGCGAGTAAGGCCCCACACTCACTCGACGCCCAAGCCGCTCCTACGGGTGGCCAACAGACCGGTGCTCCAGTACGTGGTCGATCAGCTCGTCGACGTAGGTGTAACGGAGCTTATCTGCATCACCGGCCACCTGTCGGGTCAGATCGAGGAGTACCTGGATCGTGAGTATCCGGATCTCCAGAAGCGATACGTGGAGCAGGTCGAGCAGCGTGGGACCGCGGACGCGATCCGCCTCGCCGAGCCCTTCGTATCGGGTCCCGTCCTCATCGTCTTCGTCGACACGATCTTCGACGCCGACCTGTCCGTCATCGAGTCGCGGTCTCCGGATGCCGGGATCATCTGGGCGAAGGAGGTGGAGGACTACCAGCGCTTCGGCGTGATCGTCACCGACTCCGACGGGTATATGGAGAGGATCGTGGAGAAGCCGTCGGAGCCGATATCCCGCCTCGCGAACATCGGTGTCTACTTCATTCGCGATCACGAGCTCATGTTCGAGGGCATCTCGCACGTGATGGCCGCGGAGACTCCGCTGGGGGAGTACTTCCTCACCGACGCCTTCCAGTACATGATCGATCGTGGCGCGAGGATCTACACCGCCGAGGTTGGAGGCTGGTACGATTGCGGCAAGATCGAGGCGCTTCTCTCCACGAACCGGGAGATGCTTGCGCGCTCGGTGGGTGCCGGCGGCGAGCTCGTCGGGATCGGTGCGGACGTGACCCTGGACGGGGCCGAGCTGGGCCCCAACGTGAGCATTGCCCGGGGTAGCGTGGTGCGGCGAAGCCGCCTGCGGGACTGCATCGTGGGGGCCGACAGCACGATCGAGGAGTGCGATCTGAGGGACTCGGTCATCGGGGACCACGCGACCGTCGTCGGGATCACGGGCACCGTCAACTTGGGAGACCACTCGGAAGTCACTGTCGGACCGAACGTCGAAGCGAACGCGAAAGCAGGCGAAGGGCAGGAATGAACATGGAGTCGCAGGACCTCATATACGACTGGAACGAGCTACCCGGGAGCTTCGACTTCTCGGAGGTGCGGGTCGAGCTCGATGACGAGACGCTGCGCGATGGGCTCCAGAACCCGACGGTAAAGGACCCCCCGCTGGCTCAGAAGCGAAAGCTCCTGCACCTGATGGTGGAGCTCGGGATCCAGGCCGCGGACATCGGTCTCCCGGGCGCGGGACCGCGAGCGCGCGAAGCCGTGCTCGGGCTCGCCAAGGAGATCGTCGACAACGATCTGCCGATCTCCGCCAACTGCGCCGCGCGCACGGTCAAGGCGGACATCGAGCCGATCGTCGAAGTCTCGCAGGCCACGGGGCTGCGGTTCGAAGTGGGCGCGTTCCTCGGCAGCTCGCCGATTCGGAAGTACGCGGAAGGTTGGCAGTCGAGCATGCTTCGGCGCGCCACGGAGGAGGCCGTGACCTTCGCGGTCTCCGAGGGCCTCGACGTCATGTACGTGACCGAGGACACGACACGGTCCCAGCCCGAGACGCTCCGCGAGCTGTACACCACCGCGATCGAATGCGGAGCCGGGCGCATCTGTCTCGCCGACACGGTGGGCCACGCCACGCCGCACGGCGTTCGCCAGCTCGTGCGCTTCGCCAAGGAGTTGGTGAAGGACACCGGAGAAGATGTGAAGGTCGATTGGCACGGGCACCGCGACCGGGGACTGGGCTTGGCGAACTGCCTCGCGGCGATCGAGGAGGGGGTGGACCGCGTGCACGCGACCGCGCTCGGCATTGGCGAGAGATGCGGCAATGCCGAGATGGACCTGCTTCTGGTCAACATGAAGCTACTCGGGATGCACGACGGCGACCTCACCCGTCTGCCCGAGTACTGCGGCCTGGCTGCCAAGATGTGCGGCGTGTCGATCGGTCACGCCTACCCGGTGGTCGGTGACGACGCCTTCAGGACGGGGACTGGCGTCCATGCCGCGGCGATCATCAAGGCGATCCGTATGGGAGATCCCTGGCTCGAGGACCGGGTGTACAGCGGTGTCCCGGCCTCCGAAGTCGGGCTCAAACAGAAGATCGAGGTCTCCCCCGTTTCCGGCCTCAGCAACGTCCGCTACTGGCTCGAGGAGCACGGCTACGATCCGGAGGACGAGCGTCTTTGCGCCGCCGTGTTCGATCTCGCAAAGAGAAGCGATCATACGTTGACGGAGCCGGAGATCAACGAGGAGATCGAGCGGGCGCTCGCCGAAGCGACGACGGCCTGACCGCGCACGGAGCCATTGGCATGGGCGGGGCTCCGCTGGTGATCGCGCACCGGGGCGCGGCGGCCGAAGCCCCGGAGAATACGATCGAGGCGTTCGATCTGGCGGTGCTTCTGGGTGCCGACGCGCTGGAGCTGGATGTCCAACTGGCCGGGGACGGCACGCTGGTCGTGATCCACGACTCCACGGTGAACCGCACGACGGAGGCGGACGGCCCGGTGGCCGGCTTCAGCGGAGCGGAGCTCGAGCTGCTCGGCGTGCCTGCTCTCGAGGAAGCACTGCAGCGGTACGCCGGGCTCGAGATCACGGTGGATGTGAAGGCGTCCTCCGCGACGGCCGAGGTCGTAGCGCTCATCGAGCGGCTGGAGCGCACACCTCGCACCATCCTCTACGTGGAGGAGGGCACGAGCCTCGGCGCCTTCGCGTCGTATGGTGGGCGAAGGGCGACGTCCAGCCGCCAGGCCGCCTGGTTGGCAGCGAAGCTCGCGGGTGACGCTGCTGCCGAGCTGCCGGAGGGCTTTCCGGAGGTCATCCACGCTCCGCTGGATGGACCCGATGGGCCGATCGTGACGGCCGAGCTCGTCGCCGCGGCCCAACGCGTCGATCGCACGGTCCAGGTGTGGACGATCGATGACCCGGGCCAAATGCGTCAGCTGTGCCACTGGGGTGTAGACGGGATCATAACGAACGACGTGCGTCGGGCGGTCGAGCTGCTGAAGGAGGACGATGAAGCGAGTTGACGATCTGCGGTGCTGCGCGATCGCTCTGGCGGCTGTGCTGTTCTCGGGTGGATCCCTGGTCGGCCAGGATCTGGAGCCGGTCCCCACGTTCGCGCCCGGGGGCAACGCGGTACTGCTACCCGTCCAGTCGGTGCGGCCTCTGCCCTCGGGGGCGTATCCCGCGGGTGCGCGCTCTCAACGCGAGGCTCGCGAAGCGCTGACGGCGGAGTTCAGCTTCGCCTTCGAGGAGGCGGAGGAAGGCGCGGGCACCTGGAAGCTTCCTGCCGACGTGATTCGGGTGATGGGTCGGAATCCTACGCTCCACGTGGATCCGCTTCACCTCGCCTACCAGGGCCTGGTCTCCAAGCCGAAGGATCTGAAGCGATACCAGGTGTACGAGCCGCTTCACGGCCAGCTGCGGGCAATCAGTGCCATGTTCGACACCCGACACATGGTTCTTCCGCTCCAGGTGGGCTACGAGCCGTACGATACAGAGGCGTTACGCGACGGTGATGAGGACGCGCCGCCCCCACCGAAGCCCGTGAGCGTCGAGACCGCCGGTCCCGGAGAACCGATCGGACGAGCCGTCCTCGTTCTTGCCCTCATCGATATTCGCCGGAGCCAGGTGCTCTGGCACGGAGAGGTGCGCGGCGATCCCGCTCCGATCGACTCCTCGGCGCTGTTCGCCACGCTGGCCGCGAGATTGGCGGATTGGCTCGTTCTCTTCTGAGCGGTTCATACGTGAAGGGTCGCGCGCGTCTTCTGGTGGTGCTCTTCGCAGCGGCAATCTGCACGCCCGGCTGCACCGTAGAGGAGGGCCGGCTGCCCACGGCGGAGGAGCTCTCCGGACTCTACGGCGGGGATGCCGAGTTGCAGATGAACGGCAACGTCGTGGACGTCCAGGTCTCGCAGGATCCCGCACAAATCAGGCACGGAGGCACTCTGTGGGCGAAGGTCGGCCCGTACATATTCCTCTTCTCTCCCCAGACGCAGGAAGTCTTCGAGCGCTTCCCGGCGGTCGCCGCCGTGCGTGTCAGGACCTTCGCGGACCAGGCTCAGCTCGCGGAGGCGATGCTGAGGCGGGATGAGCTGAACTCCGTGACGTGGCGGGAGGCGAACCAGAGGGTCGCGAAGGCACGGCTCGAAGGAACGCGCAGTCCGGGTCATCTTGAGGCGCTCGTCCGGTACGGGGAGGATCATACGGAGTTCGAGTACTCGCCGCGGTTCGGAGAGAACTGAGGATGGCGCTCACCGCGACCCTGATACCAGGAGACGGAATCGGGCCAGGCATTACCGCGGCGACGATTCGAATTCTGGACGCCGCCGGGGCCCCCTTCGAGTGGGACGAGCAGCCGGCCGGGGTCAGCGCTACGGAGCACGGGCTGGACCCGCTGCCGGCCTCGACCCTCGAGTCGATCGAGTCCCACCGGATCGCCCTCAAAGGCCCTCTCACCACGCCCATTGGCTCCGGCTTTCGCTCGATCAACGTGGCGCTCCGGAAGCACTTCGACCTCTATGCCAACGTGCGGCCCGCGAAGACGATCCTTCCCGACGCTCGCTACCCGGGCCTGGATCTCGTGATCGTTCGTGAGAACACCGAGGGCCTCTACGCCGGGATCGAGCACTTCATCGGCATGGACAAGGACCCGAAGGCCGTCGCCGAGTCGGTGATGCTGATCACGCGCTACGGCTCCGACCGCATCGTACGCTTCGCCTTCGAGTACGCCCTCCAGCACGGCCGCGAGCGCGTCACGCTCGTCCACAAGGCGAACATCCTGAAGTGCACGCAGGGACTCTTCCTCGAGGTCGGTCGCCACGTGGCCGAGGAGTACGCGGGCCGGATCGGCTATGATGAGAGGATCGTCGACGCGACGGCGATGCAGCTTGTGCTCGACCCCTATCAGTTCGATGTGATCGTCACCGAGAACATGTTCGGGGACATCCTCTCCGATGAGGTGGCGGGCCTCATCGGTGGGCTCGGCTTCGCTCCCGGTGCGAACCTTGGGACCGACGCGGCGATCTTCGAGGCCGTGCACGGCTCGGCCCCGGATATCGCGGGGCTGGGCATAGCCAACCCCTCTTCGCTCCTGCTCGCCGCGGGCCTCATGCTGGATCACGTGGGCGAGAGCGTCCTGGCCGACCGCGTCCGGGCCGCTCTCTCGGAGACGCTTCATGAGGGTTCCGTGCTCACGGGCGACCTCGGAGGCGACGCGTCGACCGAGGAGTTCGCGTCCGCCGTGATCGAGCGCCTCTGAGCGATGGCGCAGGCATCCGACCGGCTCGAGACGGCCAAACAGCAGGAGGTGTGGCGCCTCCGACCCCACGGTGGATTCGCCCGTTGCCGGGCGTGTGGCCGCGCCTTCCCGGAGCTCGAGCTCGATGAAACCAGCTGGTGTCGCTCCTGCGCGGCCGACCTGGACCGGAAGACGCGCCGCGTTCCACACCTGATCGCGGCCTGCATCGTCATCCCCTTCGCGGTCTGGGTCGTTCTGGGAGGCCAGTTTGCCGTCCTGCCACGCTATGCCTGGCTGATACCGCTGGCCGCGGCCTACTATCTGGGCTTCAGGATCGGCCGTGAAGTCGTGAAGGGGTACGGACGCTGGCGCCGGGCGAGAGCGGTGGGTCCGGTGGGCGCGGAGGGATCGGAATGAGCAGGTGGACCCGGAACGCCCTGCTGGTAGCGGCCGGCGGGGGATTCATGCTTGGCATCGTCTTCCTGGCGAACCCCGGGCATTACGGATCGGTGGGCTCATTGGCGGGGGGCGTTCTCTCGGCCGGGATGGTGGTTGTGGCGATCCGAGCGTACCGAGCAGACTGAGGACCCTCAGACCGGAGCGAGAATAGGTGAGCTTCGAAGGCGTCGATTACTTCGAGATGGACGACCTCCTCAGCGACGAGGAGCGCGCTGTGCGCGACATGGTTCGCGATTGGGTCGAGAGCGAGCTGATCCCGATCATCGAGCACCACTACGTCGAGCACTCCTTTCCGCATCAGCTGGTGCCGCAGATGGCGGAGCTCGGTTTCTACGGCGCCAACCTGCCCGAGGAGTACGGGTGCGCGGGCCTGAACAACGTCGCCTATGGGCTCATCATGCAGGAGCTCGAGCGCGGCGACTCCGGGATCCGGTCGTTCTGCTCCGTGCAGGGTGCGCTCGTCATGTACCCGGTCTTCCAGTTCGGCTCCGAGGAGCAGCGGCTCGAGTGGCTGCCCCGGCTGGCCAGCGGCGAGCTCATCGGATGCTTCGGCCTCACGGAGCCCGATTTCGGATCGAACCCGGGCGGGATGCTGACCCGAGCCGTCAAGGACGGCGATGGCTGGGTGCTGAACGGCTCCAAGATGTGGATCACCAACGGCTCGATGGCCGATGTCGCGATCGTGTGGGCGAAGACCGGAGAGATCGACGACGAGAAGTCGATTCGGGGCTTCATCGTCGAGACCGACCGGGATGGGTTCACCGCCAAGGATCAGGAAGGGAAGCTCTCCCTGCTGGCCTCAGACACGAGCGAGCTGGCCCTACAGGACGTGCGGGTGCCGGACGCCAACCTCCTGCCGAACAGCGGGGGTCTGAAGAGCCCCCTCATGTGCCTCACGCAGGCGCGCTACGGGATCGCCTGGGGGGCGATCGGAGCCGCGATGGCCTGCTACCGCGAAGCCGTCGACTACGGCACCAGCCGCATACAGTTCGAGAAGCCGATCGCCGGCTACCAGATCCAGCAGGTGCGGCTGGCCGAGATGCTCACCGAGATCACCAAGGCGCAGCTCCTGGCCCTGCAGCTCGGGCGGCTCAAGGACGCCGGACGGGCACGGCCGCAGCAGGTCTCCCTCGCGAAGCGCAACAACGTGAACATGGCGTGCGAGTGTGCGCGCGAGGCGCGCCGGTTGCTGGGGGCCAACGGCATCCTGGTCGAGTACTCGGCGATGCGGCACATGGCGACCCTCGAGTCGGTCTACACCTACGAGGGGACGCACGACATCCACAGCCTCATCCTCGGGCAGGACATCACGGGCATTCCGGCGTACAGCTAGCGGGCCGGCCCCTGGGTTCGGCTTAGCGGGGCCCGGCCCTGGGGGGGCGGCGGTGCTTCCACCCGCGAGGGCACCGGCCGAAGGCTGGTCCGGACGCCTTTCTTCGCAGCCTCCTCGCTTCGCTGCGGGGTTCTCCTCAGGGCGTCCGATGCTCGCTCTGGAAGCGCCGCCGCCCCGAGGGGGCCGGGTGCTAGCTGACCGGATTCGCGGTGAATGCTGAGGGGCCGGGGCTTGCTGGGTGGGTTTTGCGGTGAGTGCCGGCCGGCCGCGAGGGTAGGCGGCCAGTGTAGAAGAGGCGAAGGGGTAAAGAGAAGGGGCCTCCGGCGGTTTGCCGGAGGCCCCTTGGTCGTTCAGGCCCGTTCAGGCCCGATTTCGGGGGGTCATTCGATCACTGGCACTGGTCCATGTCGTGCCCTTTGTGCTCCCCGTGCTTCTCCTTGCACATCTCGCACATCTCGCCGTCCCCGTGCTTCTCCTTGCACATCTCGCACATCTCGCCGTCCCCGTGCTTCTCCTTGCACATCGCGCACATCTCGTGGCCGCCCTGGGTGGCGACCGGGACCATGATGTGGGCGTAAGGGGTCCCCGTCCACATCACCCACGGTCCACCCGACTTCGGATCGGTCGTAATGTCTTCCAAGGTCTCAGTGTTCGGCGCGATGACCATGAGATGGGGTCCGGCGACGACCCAGTCGTCGGTCTCGCCCTCCGCATAGGGGTCCGAGTTGCTGGCGCCCGAATCGCCGGCCAGCATGTAGGCGATTCCGATGCCATCGATGTTGACGTCCTTCTTGTTCATCCAGGCATCGGCCCACGACATCCACTGACCGTCGAAGCACATCGGAGACTTCTCGAACTGCGGCGGCGTCGGGAAGCAGGTCCAGCCGTTGTCGCCCTCTTTGAGGACGTTCTGCTCCCAATCCACCACGCTGGCCCCTTTGGCCATCTCGGGCGTTGCGGCGCTGAGCGCGTCGTGGATCAGCGCCATCGCATCGGGCGACTCGTACGCGGCTTCCTGCGCGAGAAGCGGTGCTGCCATGAAGAGTAGCAGGAGCGCGAGAGCCGGAAGACGGAGAATACTGCGTGACATGGGACCCTCCCTTTTGGGGGACTTCGTATGGCGTACCGGTCTGTTACGGGGGCCCAAGATAGAGAAGGGCGAGCCGTGCTAGCAACGGGCGGCACGGAAACGTCTATATGGTCGGCGGTTACGGGCTGGGCGCTGGGAGTGACGCGGATTTCTGCTCGATGAGGGTCTCGACGAATTGCTGCTGCTCCTCGACCCGCTCGAGCCGGTCGTCGACCGAATCCAGGAGCAGGCGAAACCCCTCCATGTCGGCTCGGAACCGGGCGATCTCATCCTCGGAGGCACCCTCCGACCGCTTGATCCGGATCCACTGATCGAGTGCCCCGCCGAGCCGCTTGGTGATGGGTAGCAGCAGGATGAAGCCGCCGATGCTCAGGGTGAGAAGCAGGGCCAGCACCATCCCGAGGATGGCAATGCCGTCGCCAGGGCCGAACATGGTCTACCTCCCGGGAGCCGGAACCAACGCGCGCGTGCTTCCCTCTACGTTGTCGCGGGAGCGCGTGTTTCGCGAGCCGTGCCCGACGACGAGCGGCTGCAGCTGGCTGCAGCTGACCGCCGGGCGACACTTCTTGTCGTGCCGGGCGTACTCCTATAGAGTTGCTGCTCCCACCCGCGCCCGTAGCTCAACTGGATAGAGCGTCGGACTTCGGATCCGAAGGCTGGGGGTTCGAGTCCTCCCGGGCGTACTTCTGAAAGGCTCTGCCTTACCTGGCGATCCGCCTGTTGCCAGCAGCTATCTCGGTCCTGCCTGGGGTAGCGTTTGGGGTAGACCCTTCTTCGCCATAGAGCTTCGGGGCATCAAGGAAGACTCGTACTAGAGTGCCCTGGTCGGGCCTCTGATACGACTTCAGCAGCGTGTTGTGGTCCTTCCAACCTCCGGCTGCTGCAACGTCCCCCAGGGGCATTTCCTTTCGCTCAGTTGCCCATTTCCGACGCCAAGCATGCCAAAGACTGCCGCGCTGAAGCTCAAGACCAGCAAGCTCATAAGCCCGCCTTAGATACCTGCTCATGACCGACACATCAACGGGCTTTGACATGTCCCTTTCGGATGGGAAAAGCCAGCCGTCGGACTGCTCTGGAAGCCCAGCCAGATGGTGGAGCAGCACTTCCCGCACATACGGCGGAATCGCAACTGAGTTCTCGCGGCCGGTCTTCTGACGATCAGCACCAAACAACACCCAACCGTGTGGCAACCGATCAAGCTCAAGGTCCTCGCGTCTTACCCGGAGGATTGAGCCGATGCGCTGACCTGTCGATTCGGCCAGAGCCACAGCACATGGAAGCCGCCAGTCGATATCTCCTACTACCTCCATCAAGCGCAGGTATCGGTCATAGGTCTCTACTGGCCTTCTGGGGTTCTTCTCTACGGGCAGCTTGACGCCTCGCAGAGGGTTGTAGTCCAGCAGAAACTGGCGGCGTGAGTCACGTTGCCTCGTAGCCCAACTCAGCATGGTACGGAGAGACACGAGGTCTTTCGCGACCGCTCGGGCCCTAACTGGCCTTCCTCCCGGCCCACACTCCCCGCGCTTTCGAGCTTGCTTGTAGCCCTCAATGTCTGAGTCACTGATGGCGCGTACTTCGCTATCTGGTCCAAGGAAGCTGATAACACGACTCAGCATCGCCTCGTCTTCACGTCGTACCTTGCTCTTCTTGGCCCGATGCGCGGGCGACACAACGTAGATGTCAAAAAGCATCGAGAGCATGAGTTTGCCCTCGTCGAGCGCCTCTTCGCGGGCCTTTAGCTTGGCGAGGAGCCTGTAGCCCTCGGCCTCAGCCCGATCTTTATCCCTGTGCCGGAGGCTCTTCTTCTAGCTGGAGGGTCTCAACGCGGCGTCAACCTCGCTCCACGATCCTAGACAGAGTAAGGATCGAAACAGGCATGGCATCTAGTAGATGCCTACGTCCACTCGCGCCAGAAGGAATGCGGGTACGTGTACAGATACCAAGCAGCATACAGACATCACAGCACGCGGATTCCCAAGCCGCACCTAACGACCCTGTTGCTGGCACTGATCAGCGCGACGGTCGTGATGGCCCTCGCCGCCCTCACCTTGGCCTTCCTCCTGACTGGCTGGCCGCTGAGCTAGCAGAACCGGCCCCTCCACGCTGCTGACCTCCTAGCGTGTGAGGGCGACACGGCGACGGAAGAGTCGCCGGTAGCTCCGCCGGGGCCTTCGTTTGCCTCGGCTCCGTCCGCGGCGTGTGTTGATGTCTTTGCTACTGGCGTTGTGTTCAAGGGCTCCAACGTCATCGGGACCGATGGTGACGACAACATCAACTGCTCGCAGGCCACAAAGGGGCTCCGCATTTTCGGTGGGGATGGTAATGATTTCTTATCGGGCGGGAAGGGGAACGACCTCATCGAGGGCGGGCTGGGTGACGACGTAATGAATGGAGACGATGGCGACGACGATCTCGATGGCGGCACAGGCTGCGATCGTATCTTCGGAAATAAGGGCAACGATCTCGTCGATGGCGGCGCGGACGACGACCAGCCGGCGTGTGGGTTATTGTTTCCGGGCGGGCTATTCGGCAACGAGGGTGACGACATCGTGAAGGGTGGTCCCGGCAACGACTACCTGGACGGCGGCCCCCATACTGACATGTGCGAGGGCGGACCAGGCTCCGAAGTCCTGTTTACGGCCTGTGAAGAGTGCAGTGATCCGAACGGTGACTGCCCGTAGTCGCTAGTTCATTTCTTCTAACCGCGTAGGGGCGGTTCCTTCGCGAGCCGCCCCTCTCGCTTTCTGGCGCAAGCGATCTCCAGACCATGGGCTAGTCTGGCTTCGCCGCAGCCGACGGCGACGCTGCTGATCTCGTCCTCCGACCATACGCCGCAGAATAGAGGTTCTCCCGCAAGGCAGTCGGACCACACGGAGAGGTCCGCTGGTCCCGCCTGCTGCTCTCGCTTATGGTTAGAAACGACGCGGACTCGACTCCGCCGCTTGCGAGGTGGAAAAGTGGTTGCAGTGCGAGGAGTAGCGTGGGCTTGCTTCGCCGGTCCTCCAAACGGACCCCGGTCCACACGCTCCCGCGCCCTCCCATGAGTGCCCGCACTTTCTTGTACCCCCGGCCCAGGAGGGAATGATGTACGTAGTCGTAGAGCATGAAATCACCGATGCTGGAACCTTTTTCGGTAAAGCCGACTCTGTTGTGGAAGGTGTTCCCGAAGGCGTCAAGGCGGTCCAGTTCTTCCCCAACCCCGACAAGACCCGCGCAATCTGTCTGTGGGAAGCGCCCACCGCCGAAGCGGTTGAGGAATACCTTGAATCGACCGTCATCGGTGAGAGCGCAAAGAACATTTACTACGCGGTGGATGCGGAAGTCGCCATGGGACTGCCAGTCACGGTATAACGCCCACTGGTTCACTTCTGTCTGATCACGTAGGGGCGGTTCCTTCGCGAGCCGCCCCTCGCTTTCTGACGAAAGCGAATCGCTAGACACACTTCGGCGCAGCCGACCTCCACGCTCCTGATCTCGTCCTCGTAGGGCCGCATCCATACGCGGGTCGCTGGGAAATTCCACCACGCCCCCTGTCCAGAATATCGCGACTGGTGCCGAGCCAACTAACCCTCCAATCCTGTCGGTACCATCGGTACCAGAGGAGGCTCGCCGATGAAGACCATCACGTTCTTGCCGCTCGTGCCAGCCGTACTCATCTCGGCCAGCCCCATGAGCGCGCAACCTGATCCCCTGCAGGGGCTTGAAGCCGATATCCGGCAGTCCATGGCAGAGTTGCAGGTCCCCGGGCTCGCGATCGCCGTCGTCAAAGACGATGAAGTGGTTTTCCTCAACGGGTACGGCGTTCGGGAGTTGGGGAAGGATGCCACGGTGGACGAGCATACGGTTTTTTCTCTCGGCTCGAATGCAAAGGCATTCACCGCGGCAGCCGTCGGCCTTCTGGTGGATGAGGGGAAGCTCTCCTGGGACGATCCAGTGATCCAGCACCTGCCCTGGTTTCGGCTTCCCGATCCGTGGGTTACAAGAATGGCCACGCTCCGGGATCTTCTCTCGCACCGGCTTGTCGGTGATGTAGGGGCGGGTATCCGGTTCCTCGAGCGCCTCACCTCGATCGAGCGTGAAGACGTTCTAAAGAGGTTGGGTGATCTCGAGCCCGGGAGGGGACGTTTTCGCAGTCGCTACCAGTACTGCAACGTTTGCTATTCGCTGGCGGGAGAGGTCGTGGAGGCGGTGTCAGGGTATAGCTGGGAGGATTTCGTGAGAGACCGTCTCATGGTCCCGCTCGGGATGAGCTCGGCGTCCACCAGTGTCTACGACCTTTGGGAAGCGGAGGATGTTGCCCCCTGCTACACCTGCGACCTTCCGGGTCGCACTGTTGGTTTAGAGGATTCACGAGTTCAGAACGTCGCGATGCCGCATTTATCCAGTGGATTCAGCGATGAAGGCCTCCAGCCGGTCCCATGGCGCAGTACCCCGATCTATACGCCGGCCGGTTCTGTCAGTGCGAGTGCGACGGACGTTGCGCAATGGTTGCGATTGCAGCTCGGCAAGGGGGTCTATGAGGGAGAGCGGATCTTGAGCGCCAGCGTCATCGAAGAGATGCACGCCGGGCAGGTGATCATGCCGACCCCGTGGTACGAGGGCCTGTTGGGGCCGGGCTTTGGCCATTTCTGGAGCTACGGGCTCGGCTGGTTCGTAGCCGACTATCAAGGCCGAAAGACATCCTACCACAGTGGGGGGGGAGTCGGCTTTTCGTCGTTCATTGCGTTGGTGCCGGATGAGAACCTCGGCGTGGCGGTCGCGATGAATTCATCTGCGAATGTCTTGGATTGGGTACTCGTTTTTAGGGTGCTGAACGCGTATCTGGGCGTACCGAAGCGAGAACGGAAGATTGACAGGGATGGGTTGCGAGAATGGCGGCAAACGAGAGAACGGGAACTCCAGGCCGGGCGTGTGCAAGGCACCACACCCTCCCTGCCGATCGAGAGCTACGTCGGCGAATACTGGCATCCTGCTGTTGGCAGACTGACGCTCAGCGAAGAGGAAGGCACTCTGGTTCTCCGGTTCCCGGGCGACTTCGCGGGGGACGTCGAACACTGGCACCGCGACGTCTATCGGATGACTGGGAGAGGCCCGGAGGGGTGGCAACTCTTCATGACCTTCGTGATAAACGAGGCTGGCCAGGTGGATGAGTTCAGGATGCGAGAGCTGGTCTTCCAGCGACTCCCGGACACATCAGAGTGAAGAGGCGGGATTCGGAGGACTCCACGACCACTCGCGACACTCGAGCGTCGGTCTGGATGTGCCGTGCCAGAGGCGCGATATAGCAGGTTCCTTCGCGAGCCGCCCCTCTCGCTTTCTAGACGAAAGCGATCTCCAGACTAGCTGCTAGACCGAACCTCGCCGAGCCTCGGCGAACGCTCCTGATCTCGTCCTCGTAGAGTAACAGTTACCTCTGCTTGCTCAGCACCGGCAGCCGCACGAGCTTTCCACGATCCTGAGGTAAGCCTCTTGCTCACCGGCTGGCTGGACGCCATGGCATCCGTTTTCCAAAGTCTAACGCAGCGTAAGATCGTCCAGTGGGCAATCGCCTACGTGGCCGGAGCATGGCTCCTCCTGGAGATGCTCGGCTTTGTTGCCGAGAACTTCGGCTGGCCTGCCGGTATCGTTCGCGGCGTGACCGTGTTCTTGGGCATCGGTTTCTTCGTTACGCTCGTCATCGCCTGGTACCACGGTGAGAAGGGGCAACAGCGTGCGACCCGCTTCGAGCTGTTGATCATCGCCGGTCTCCTGCTCGTGGCGGGCGCAGCGGTAGCCTACGTCAGTCGGGGCTCAGCGCCTGAGGAATCCGAGACTGGCGCTCCACCGACGCTGGCAATCGATCTGCGCTCCATCGCCGTCCTGCCGTTCTCCAACCGCGCCGCCGACGAAGGGGAGAGCGCCATCTTCTTCGCCGAAGGCGTTCACGACGACATCCTGGCGCAGCTCTCGCGGATCGACAGCCTGACGGTGATCTCGCGCACCTCCGTCATGCGATACGCGGGGACGACGAAGCCGATGCGGGAGATCGCCGAAGAACTCGGAGTGGGAACGGTGCTGGAGGGTGGCGTACAGCGGGCCGGAGACCGGGTGCGGGTGAACGTGCAGCTGATCGATGCGAGCAGGGACCGGCACCTGTGGGCGCAGACGTACGACGAAGAGCTGACGGCTGCGAACATCTTCGCGATCCAAAGCGACATCGCTCGGAAGATCGCCGCTGCTTTGCAGGCGACGCTGGCGCCGGACGTGGAGGAGCGGATCGAGGCACGGCCGACGGAGAGCCTGGAGGCGTATGACCTCTACACCCGGGGACGCTACCTCTCCAACCGCCAGAGCACCCGGGAGGATCAGGAGAGCGCCGCAGATCTCTATCGACAAGCCATCGCTGCCGACCCGGCCTACGCGCCGGCCCACGTAGGCTTGGCGGGCACGTACATGATTCTGTGGTCCCAAGGCTCCCTGGCGGCGGAGGAGGCCCTCCCGCAGGCGCGGGCGGCGGTAGAACGCGCGCTTGAGCTGGACCCGGATCTCGCCGAGGCACATGCCGTGCTTGGCATGGTCTTGATGCAGGAGCTGCGCTTCGAGGAGGCGGAACGCGCGCTCCTACGGGCACTGGAGCTCAACCCCAGCTCGGCCGGGGCGCACAGTATCTACAGCGGCCTGTTGTTCCTTCTCGAACGTATCTCGGAATCGGTGAGAATGGCTCGACGCGCCGTCGAACTGGACCCGTTTTCGATCGACAAACGGCTTGATCTTTCGTCTTCGCTTTTTTTCACCCGCGACTACGACGGGGCGTCGGAGGAAGCGGCCCGAGTTCTGGAGCTGGAGCCGGAGCATGCGGACGCACACTACTACCTTGGAGCGGCGCTCTCGATGAGGGGGCAGCTGGAAGAAGCGATCGCCGAGCTTCAGCGGTCCAGCGAACTGGATCCCGGAAGCCCGGGAAGACGCACCGGCCTGGCCTGGGTGTATGCACGAGATGGGCAACGTGAGGAGGCGCTCACCCAGCTCGCCGACGTGCCGGAGATGGGCGCTAACTTGAAGGAGATCGCGCTTGTGTACGGCGAGCTGGGCGAGCTCGACCGGGCTTTCGATTATCTGTACAGGGCGTACGCGGAGCATCCGGCGAACCTTCTGGCCCTTTCAGTTGACCCTGCGGCCGATCCTCTCAGGGAGGACCCCCGGTTCGATGAGCTGATGAAGAAGTTGGGGTCGCAGTAGGCTGGGTTCTCTTTATTTCAGCGCGAACGGGGCGGTTCCTTCGCGGGCCGCTCCTCTCGCTTTCTGACGAAAGCGAATCCTAGCCTAACTGCTTGACCCACCCTCCGTCGCTCTGAGCGGCGGTGATCTCGTCCTCGTAAGGCCGCCTTCTCTCCGCTCTTGCAGCCCAGCTCAAGTGCTGCGCATCATGGGGGTCCTTACGAAGCAGGACGGTCCCAGCGCGAAGTCAGGAGGTAGCCTGTGTCTTTCCTGCTCGGTCAGCTTGTGCTTCAGGCTGACGCTTCTCATCGGCGAGCCCCATCCGTTCTTGGGAACCCAAATAGGAGGTAGTCATGAAATCGACGGCGAGAACGCTCGCCTTGGCCGCTGTCAGCCTCGTAGCCGCGACGGGCTTCACACCGGCCCCGCCGCTCTTCGAAATTGACGTCATGCCGAGCAGCGACACGAACCCGATCAACCCGCGTAGCATGGGCCTGGTGCCCGTCGCGATACTCGGCAGCGCCAGCTTTGACGTGGCGGAAGTCGATGTCACGACGCTGGCCTTCGGGCCTGCGGCGGCCGCGCCCGCGCACGGTGTGGGCGGCCACTTAGAGGATGTCAACGGCGACGGCTTCACCGATCTGGTGTCGCACTATGCTCAGAAGCAGACCGGACTCGCCGGAGGTGACACCGAGGCGTGCCTCACCGGAGAGCTTGTCGACGGAACCCCGTTTGAAGGCTGCGATGCCGTGAGTGTCCTGGGCAATTAACGGCCTCCGGTCTTGGCGAGACTTTAACCCGCGAAGGGGCGGCTCCACCGGGCCGCCCTCTCGCACATCTGCTCAATGAACGAGAGACCATACGCCTCAGCCTGGTGGATCTCACCACACTCGCAAACGAGGTTTGCGAGACAGGCCGTGCGGACCGAGACGAGGTAACGTCAGACTGATGTAGTCTGGCCACGTCCTCCGGGCGCACTTCTCGTCTACCGCAGCAGCTCCCGCGACTTCTCGGCAGGTTTCTCTCCGAGACACTGGCAGATCTCGGCCACCGAATCCGGTAACCTCCCCTCGATCAACACCATCGCCAGCAACCAGCCGGCAAGCAGATGTCCTCTCGCCCGGGCTTCGGCTCCCTTGAAGCCGGCTCGCCTGAACACCTCGAACGAGAATTCGAGCCGAGCCCTGCTCACGCTCTCGATGGCTTCCGCGGCGCACTCGTTGATCTTTCCGAGCTCACGGATCGCCGCGTCGTACCGGGCCCGCTCGCTTCTGTCGACGTAACGAACGAGGGTCAGCAGCTTCTCCGGCAGTGTGCCGGGCGTCTCGAAGAAGAGATCGACATCGATCGGCATGGTCTGCTCGCGCCAATGCTCGCATAGCGCGTCGAGGTAGGCGTCCTTGCCGGCGAAGTGGGCGTAGAAGCTCCCCTTGGTGACCTCGAGCCGCTCGGCGAGGCCGTCGATGCGAAGGGCCTCCGTTCCGCCTTCGAGGAGAGCCTCGAGCCCTTCCTCCAACCATCGCTCTCGCATGCCCATCGCCCCAGCCTCCAGCCTGTACAAATCGCGGAACATACTCTATAGTATTAGGCGCGTACGATACAGTATGTAAGGCGTACTATAGGGTATGTGACGAGGGGGTCGATGACAAGTGATCAGGGCTTTGACCAGCCAATCCTCCCTGGCCAGACGCTTCCTCTTTTCCGTTACGGGCATGAAACTCTCTCGTCGAAGCTTTATCAGAGGTCCTGGTCGACGAAGGCATCGAGGCAGTGTGCATAGAACCTGTCGCGGAGGCGCTCGGGGTGACCAAAGGCAGCTTCTATTGGCACTTCACCGACCGCGGAGAGCTGCTAGCGTGTCTGCTGGAGTATTGGGAAAAGGAGCACACCGACCGGCTGGCGGATCTCCTCGCGAACGGTTCGAGTGATCCGCGCGGCCAGCTGCTGGCGCTTCTGGAGTTGGTCATTACGTCTGGCGCCGACCGCTACGATGCGTCGATGCGGGCCTGGGCGCGGCACGATCCGCAGGCCGCCACTTTCCTGGAGTGCGTGGATCAGAAGCGGCTGGACT
>JBDGZR010000005.1:0-54791 GCA_039588495.1 Gemmatimonadota bacterium
GACCGGGTACCTGTCCGCGCCGGAGCGAGAGGAGCTGGTCGGGATGATCGGCGTCGCGGCCACGGATCTCAGGCCCTCGGGAACCGCGATCATCGATGACGAGAGGGTGGACGTAGTCACCGAGGGTCCCTGGATCGAGGAGGGAAGCAGGGTCGTCGTGCTGCATGCCGAGAGCTACCGCCACGTCGTGAGGGAGGCACCGGCCGAGGAGAAAGCCGAGCCGGACGTCGAAGGCTGACTTCCGGCAGAACCGGAACCGAGCCGGGCAGTCCAGGAGACCCACGTAGAACCGATACCGAAACGAGGCAGACATGGAAGGCATAGCAGTCGGCACCGCGCTACTCATCGCGCTCGGAGCGTTTCTAGTCCTCTTCCTCTTCTGGGCCGTCCCGGTCGGTCTGTGGATCACCGCCTTCGCGTCCGGGGTCTACGTCAAGCTCTCCAACCTGGTAGGCATGCGCTTCCGCAAGGTGGCTCCGCGGGACATCATCCTCCCGATGATCAGCGCCACCAAGGCCGGCTTGAAGCTCAACATCGACGAGCTCGAAGCGCACTACCTGGCCGGCGGGGATGTGCACAGGGTGGTGCTGTCGTTGATCTCGGCCGACAAGGCCAACATCGAGCTCCCCTTCCAGCAGGCGGCCGCGATCGATCTCGCAGGACGCGATGTCCTCGACGCCGTCCAGGTCTCGGTGAACCCGAAGGTCATCCAGACGCCGAAGGTGGCAGCGATGGCCAAGGACGGCATCCAGCTCATCGCCCTCGCGCGCGTCACGGTCCGGGCGAACATCAACCGCCTGGTGGGAGGTGCGGGCGAGGAGACCATCCTGGCGCGCGTCGGAGAAGGGATCGTCAGCACGATTGGGTCTGCCACCACGCACAAGGCGGTGCTCGAGAACCCCGACAACATTTCGAAGACGGTGCTGGCCAAGGGCCTGGACAGCGGGACGGCGTTCGAGATCCTCTCGATCGACATCGCCGATGTGGACGTGGGCAAGAACATCGGGGCCGAGCTCCAGACCGACCAGGCCGAGGCAGACAAGCGCATCGCGCAGGCGAAGGCAGAGGAGCGGCGCGCCATGGCCGTCGCCTCGGAGCAGGAGAACAAGGCGCGCGTCGAGGAGATGCGGGCCGAGGTCGTCCGGGCGCAGGCCGAGGTGCCCCGGGCGATCGCCGGGGCCTTCCAGTCCGGCAACCTTGGTATCATGGATTATATGAAGTACCGTAACATTGCCAGTGACACGCAGATGCGGAAGTCCATAGCGGGCGCTGACGAGACGTCGGAGACGGAGACATAGGCGCGCGAGCAAGCCTAGCAACGTGCGACCCGTGACGAGCGGCACATGAGCCACCGGAGGGCGTTCCTGAGCCAGCTCGCAGCCGTCGCGGGCGCCGCCAGCGTCGGCCGGCTGGTCGACGCCAACTTGCTTCTTGGCGCCAGCATGGAGCGGGTCTCGACGACGGCCGCAGGGGATCGCTCTGGGGCCCGGATTGGTGGCAGCCGCGACTTTCGCGACTTCCGCGACGAGTATCTGCTCGGCCCCGGCGTCGTCTACCTGAACCACGCCTCCATCGGGACCGTCCCCAAGGCGGTGCAGAAGGCCCACAAGACCTACCTGGACATCTGCGAGGAGAATCCGTGGCTCTACATGTGGGGAGGCGCCTGGGAGGAGCCGCGTGAGGCGGTTCGCGAAAAGGCGGCGGCGTTCGTGGGCTGCGAGCCCGAGGATATCGCGCTCATCCACAATACGACCGAGGGGTTCAACGCCCTGGCGGCCGGCCTCCCCCTGGGCCCCGGCGACGAGGTGCTGTTCAGCACGCTGAACCACCCCGGAGCCAGCATCTGCTGGGACCACCATGCGGAGTCGCGCGGGTTCTCGGTCCGCCGATTCGAGTTCCCGGTTCTGGATGTGCCCTCGCTGAGCGCGGCCGATGTCGTCGAGCTCCACATGCGCGAGGTCGGTCCGCGGACGCGGGTGCTGGTATTCCCGCACGTCGACAACGTCGTGGGCCTGCGGCATCCGTTGCCCGAGCTGGCCTCGGCGGCCCACGACCGTGGCGTGGAGTTCGTGGCGGTGGATGGCGCCCAGACCGTGGGCATGCTGCCGGTCGCTCTGGCGAGCTCGAAGGTCGATTTCTACGCGGCCAGCCCGCACAAATGGGTTCAGGCGCCCAAGGGGTCCGGGCTCCTCTACGTGAGGCGCGCGGTGCGCGACGAGCTGCGTCCGCTGTCGGTGACCTGGGGGCAGGAGCGCTGGGCCGGAACGGCGCGGATCTTCGAGGACTACGGCACCCGCGACCTTCCCGGGCTGCTGGCCCTCGGAGACGCGATCGACTTCCAGAATGCGATCGGTGACAGGACGAAGCGCGAGAGTCTCTCCGCGATGCGGCAAGCGCTGCAGGCCGGCGTGGAGGTCACGCCAGGTCTCGTCTGGCGCTCACCCGAATCCTGGGAGATGGGCGCCTCGCTGGCGGCGGTCGAGGTCGGCGGGATCGAGAGCGCGGCGTTCTTCGAGCGGGCCCGCCAGGAGCGCGGCCTCGTCTTCCGGCCCTTCAGCACCCTCGGTTTGAACACGGTCCGCATCTCGCCCAACCTGGTCACGACGCGTGAGGAGGTCGGCGTGTTCCTGGAGGCGGCGGGCGCCGCGGCGAGCGAGGGTTAGGCGATGGACGGCTTCTTCGAGATCCTCATTATGGTCCTCATGGTCTGGCTGTTCTCGCGAGGCGCCAAGAAGAAGAAGCGGCCGCCCCGCCCGCCTGAAGCCGGCACAGAGGAGCGCGGCGAGCAGCAGCCGCTCGATTGGGACAAGGCGATAGGCGACGTGCTCGAGGGCTTCGGGCTGCAGCGGCCGGAGCAGCAGAAGCCGCGGCCAGAGCAGGGAGCCGAGAGCCGAGCGCGGCCCGAACATGCCACGGTGCGGTCCGATGCGGAAGCCCGGCGTCGGGCCGAGCTGGCGCGGCAGCTGGAAGTCCAACGGGCCGAGGCGCAGCGAGGCACGACGCGGACGGCGGAGCAGCGCGGCTGGGAGGTGCGGGATGTCACCCGCGGGCCAGCCGCCGAAGCGGGCCGCGGCAGGCAGCGCGCGCGCAGCTCCGATCTGGCCGAGATCGCCGGACTCGCCGAGGCGGCGGCGCGCCGCAGGGCGGGTACTTCTGCGCCTCCCGCTTCCATGCGTGCAACGCACCGGGCTGAAGCTGCAACGCCGGGCGCCGCGGCTGCTGGGGCGACGCCTCCGGCGGAGGTTCAACGCTCGACTGCCCGTGGTCTCAAGAAGCTGGAAGGGCTGTCGGAGCTGGAGCGAGCGATCATCTACGCCGAGATCCTCGGTCCGCCGAAGGCACTCCGATCCGATGAGGGAGCTGACTGGTAGGCCTTCCGGGCTGAGCACGGAAGGGGAGCAAGTGTCCTTCCTACTTGATGCGAATTCGGAAAATTTTGCACGCACCCGTTTCAGATCGCCATAACTGGCGGGTTACACAATGGTGCGTGGTCGACTGGACGGCTCCTCACTCTGTTAGAATGTCGCTAAACCTTTATTGTACAACGCGTTACATTTAACGATTACGTACATCTCTACCCTCCCGCCAAAGGCACAGCCCCTGCTGATACTTCCTCTCGAAGATTCGGGAGCCGACGTACATGCAGTTTCCGATAAGGGCTGACAACAGCCCGTAGGCCCCCGGCAAATCGAGATGGCCTGCAGCGCCGACGGCGCACTAGGCCGGGAGTCACGCATGAGGACCATATGGATTCGCGGAGTCTGCGCTCTGGCGATCCTCTCGCCGGCTCAGCAGCTGGTGGCCCAACAGGTCGTGGATCAGGAGGCACCGGAGCCGCAGGCCCTGGTGATCGCGGCCGAGAACCTCATGGCCGGGGATGAGCGTCATCGCGCCCTCCAGCGGCGCGGGCTGAGCGCCCAGGTCCTTCTGAACGGCGACGTGGTTCGCTACCGGCTCACTTTCACGAACGTGACGGACGTGGACGTAAGCAACGTGGCGTTCGTGGATCCGATCCCCGATGGGCTCCTCTATGTGGGCGAGTCGGCGACTGCCGACCGCGAGGATGCTCGGATCGACTTCTCCATCGATGGGGGCAGCAACTACGCCGAACGACCCCTCATCGTCGAGATCGTCGATGGGGAGCGGGTCGAGCGGCCAGCGCCCCCCGAATCCTTCACGCACATCCGCTGGACGGTGGCGGGCCCCGTGGCACCTGGGGCGCAGGTGACCGCCCAGTTCGACGCCAGGTTCCACACCCTCTCGACCGAATCGATCTCAGAAGAGACGAGCCTTGAAGCTCCAGAATCGGCGCAGCAAGACGCGAGACCGGCCGGAACTGACCTGAGCGGCTGAGAAAAGGGAGAACGATGACGAGCACCGCTTCGGCTGCAGATCGAGGCCGGCTACCGCTATGGCGATCTGACTGATCCCGATTCCTCCGCGCACGGCGGGCACGGGTTCTATGTGACCATCGGCGCATGCGTGACCCGAAGCACGGTCGAGAACGTGGCGGAGTTCTGGCGGGACGGTTCTTAGCCGCGGCCAGGCGGAGGATCCCGCCGACGACGCGGTTCGAACGGAGTCGGCCTAGGGTCCCGACGGAGGATCGTCCTTGAACGGCCACGCGATCTTACCCGTTCCGCCGGAGGGGCTCGCCTTTTCCAACAACCGCTGCAGCTCCCCCTCGCTCATCTCGAACGGATCGTCCGTGTAGGTGGGCGGCGTCACGTTCCGTGGGTCGGACGGGTTGCCGGGCACCGGATCGAATACCCAGCGGTTCAGCGTCTCGTCCTTCACCTTCCAGACCGCACCGCTTCGGTCGGTGAACTTGCGATAGCTCATCTCTCGCTCCTGGCTCGACCTTCGCCTCCGGCCTCGCTTTCGCCCTCGCCCCCGGCGCTCTCGGCCGCGTCCCATACGTTGTTGTCCCGGTCGACGTCGGGAAAGAGCGCCTCCGGGTCTATCTCCACCCGGACGACGGGGGAACCGTCGGGCACCGTCAGCACGGCCTCCGTCTCGCCGGCGAGCCAGGTATCGACCGAGACCTCGAGATCCAGCACCTCTCCGTTCTCCCGGGTGACCTGCACGCGCGCGGGCATGGGTACCAAGCCCAGGTCGCGGATGACGATATCCGTAACGTCGCCTGCGCCCCCGCCTTCGTGCCGGACGTCCGTCACCGCCTGGTCCAGCGTCCACGTCTCGTAGTACCAGGCGCGCCAGAACCACTCGAGGTCACGGCCGGTCACATCCTCGATCGTGTGGAAGAAGTCCCAGGGGGTGGGATGTCTGTAGGCCCACCGCCGGATGTACTCGCGGTAGGCGGGGAGGAAAGCCTCCTCTCCCAGCAGGCCCTGAAGGGCCGCGTGCACGGTGGAGGGCTTGCTGTAGGAGGCGGTCCCGGCGCGGCCCGGATAGTGGTGATCCGTCCACCGCATCATCTCACCCTCTTCGCCGCCGCGGGCGACGGCCAGGTAGCCCTCCCGGTCCGAGTCCTCTGAGTCCTCGCCGGGGAAGAACTCCTTGCGCGACTGGTTCTCGTTGAAGCTGGTCATGCCCTCGTCCATCCAGGCGTGCCGGCGCTCGTCCGTGCCGACGATCATCGGCAGCCACATGTGACCGAGCTCGTGGGCCGTCACGTAGTAGAGCGAGCTGTCGCTCCGCGCGTTGTAGTCGCCCATCAGCGTCATCATCGGGAACTCCATCCCCCCGCCGATAATGCCGCCTCCCTCGATCAGGCTCATGTGAGTCCAGGGGTAGGGGAGGGCGAGGTAGCGGGAGAAGAAGTCGATGGCATGCTGCCCGTAGCGGGCCGCGTTCGTCCAGCGGGGCGCGCTCGGACGGTAGAGGGCGTCTACCCGGGCGAAGTCGGCCTGCCCATCCACGTCCCGGTCTCCCACCGGTGTGCGCACGGCGTCCCAGAGGGAGGCGCGCGAGGCGCTGAACGAGACGTCGCGCGCCGTGTCGGCCCGGAAGTGCCAAGCGAGCGTCCCACCGCCGGAGCGCGTCGTGCGGCCGGCCGCGAGGTCGCCCTGACGCACGACGTGCACGACCGAGTCCGAGCTCTCCGCCTGCTGAAGCCGCGCCAGGACGGAGGGGTCAAGGACCTCCTCGGGATTCTGAAGCGCTCCGCTCGCCAGCACGAGCCAACCCGCCGGCACCTCGACGGTGAGGTCGTAGCTCCCGAAACCGGTGTAGAGCTCGGCCGCGCCTCGGAATTGATCGATTTGCCAGCCGACCACGTCGTCGTAGACGGCCATCTGCGGATACCAGTAGGCGATGAAAAAGAAGTCGTCGCCGTTCCATCCCATCCGGTTGCCGCCTCCCTGGCTCGGGACCTGGAAGGTCCAGTCGAGCTCCAACACCACGGAGTCACTTGCGGGCAGAGCCGTCGGAAGGATGACCTGCAGGATCGTGCCGCGTACCACGTATCCGGGCGGCCGCTCCTCCTCTTCGTTGGGGGGCCTCCGGCTGGACTGCAGGGTCAGCTCCGCGCCGGACGCGGCGACGCGGGAGAGCACGACTCCTCCCGTCACCTGTTGGGGCCGGTTACGCATGGCGCCGACGGCGTGGACGTTCTGCATCAGGTGCAGGTAAACGGTCGAGAGCGAATCCGGCGAGCGGTTGTGGTAGGTGATGCGTCCCGTGCCGTAGAGCCGGCGTTCCGCGGGCCGGATCGTGGCCGTCAGCTCGTAATCCGCCCACTGCTGCCAGTAGGCCGGGCCGGGTCGGCCCGAGGTCGTCCGAGTCCCGTTCGCGACCGCGTCCAGGAAGCCCCGCGACGGCACGACCGGGTAGGGGATGGGACGCCGGACGGTGTCTGCCGGCATCTCGATGGCCGATTCGATCCCCGCCGCCGGGATCCCTGGCGAAGATGTAGAGGTGGATACGAGGCCGGCCGAAGCGGACCCGTTTGCTGCGGCGGCCGCGAGCACTGCTCCCAGCACAGGCGCGATGGACAGCGATCGAATCATCATGCGCATCACCGACATTCCACTCCCCTTGCACCCGTCTCCACGCGGGATAGCCTCAAGCATGCTGGTGAACCGGAGACCTCAGTGCTAGACATCGGAAGAATACTCGTTCACGGCGCCCTCCTTTCCGTGCTCGCCTCGCTGGTCCTGATGAGCGCCGTCATCTTCAACCCGCGCTTCGCCCTCAAGGACCTGCCGCGTGACATCCGTGAGAGCGTGCCTCCGTTGACGAAGCGGGAGACGCTGCAGGCGCTGATCTTCTTCCTCCCCTTCATGGCCCTGGTCGTCGGGATCCCGTTCCTGTCGGCGCTCGGTCTCGAAGCCGAGGGTGCCGCCGACGTCTCGTTCGGGGCGCTCTTCGTTCACATTCTCGGGGTGCTGTTCGTGTTCTTCGTCGTCGATCTGGTCGTGCTGGACTGGCTGATATACTGCACCATCACCCCGAAGCGTCTGGTGATTCCGGGCACGGAGGGCATGGGCGGCTACAAGGACTACCTACACCATCTGCGGGCACACGCGCGCGGGGCTGTCTGGCTGGCGATCGCGGCCCTGGTCCTCGCGGCGATCGTCCGAATGATTCGCTGACGGCGCGGAGCTCTATTCCCGGCAGTGTCCCGGATCAGGCCGACTCGGCGACCTGATAGACGGTGTCGATCACCGTCCCGTCGACCCACTTGATCACCGCCACCGGCACGTCGGTCACGCGAGCCTTCTGGGGCTTGCCTCCGCACAGGCTCTCCACCTCTCGCTGGATGTCCTCGATCGGCCGGATCGGAAGATCGGATCCGCGCAGTGCGTCCAACAAATCCTGGCGCCGGGGGTTGATGGCGATGCCCCGCTCGGTGGCCACGACGTCGATCAGCTCCCCGGGTCCCGTGACCGTCGTGACCTCGTCCTTGATCACCGGGATCCGGTCCCGGAAGGAGGGAACGGCCAGGATCGAGCAGCCCGAGG
The DNA here is from genome assembly GCA_039588495.1 of Gemmatimonadota bacterium. Lineage (GTDB taxonomy): Bacteria > Gemmatimonadota > Gemmatimonadetes > Palauibacterales > Palauibacteraceae. Next base: position 7,926 of record JBDGZR010000005.1, read on the forward strand.
CCAGGCAGTTCTGCCAGCCGCCGATCCCGTGCAGCAGGCGGCCGTCGGAGTGGGTGTTCACGTTGGCGTTGAAGTGCACGTCGACCTCCGTGGCGCCGAGCACCACGGCGTCGACCATGGAGGCGAAGTTGCCCTTCCCGTGGAAGTTGTACGAGGTGAACGGCGAGGTGGCGACGTGCCGCGGATCCGAGCCGATGGAGCGCACGCCGTCCAGGTCGAAGGTCTGGCCGTCCAGGATGTAGTCGGTGAGCCCCTCCTCCAGTAGCTCGACCAGGTACCGGGTGGAGCCGCCGCGAACGAAACGGGCCTTGACGCCGGCCTCGCGCATGAGCTCGGCCAGGTACTCGACGAAGGCGAGCGCGATCCCCCCGGCGCCGGCCTGGAAGGAAAAGCCTTCGCGCATGATGCCGGTTTCCTTCAGCAGGCGCGCCACGTTGCGGGCGATCATCAGCCGCTCCGGGCTCCGGGTGATCCGCGTGGTGCCCGAGACGATCTTCTCCGGGTCGCCGATGCTCTCCACCTCGACGACGCAGTCGACGTTGTTCCCCTGGATCTGCCAGGGGATGCAGGGGAAGGGCACCAGGTTGTCGGTGACCACGATCACGTGCTCGGCGTAGATCGAGTCAGCCAGGGCGAAGCCCAGCGATCCGCAGGCCGACGGCCCGTGGGATCCGTCGCAGTTGCCGAACGGATCCGCGCTCGGCGCCGCGATGACGGCCACGTCGATCTTCACCTCCCCATCCTGGATGGCCTGCCACCGCCCCCCGTGCGACCGGAGCACGCCCAGGCCACGCATCTTCCCGCGGGAGCAGTAGTCGCCGAGGGGACCGTTCAGGCTGCCCTCGATGTGGTGGACGACTCCCGCCTCCATCAGATCGATGACCGGCGCCTGACAGGGGAAGGAGGCGCTGGGAAACCACATCACGTCCTTCACGCCGAGGCGGGCCGCCGCCTCGAGGGCCATCATGCCCACCCGGTCTCCGTCGCGGAGATGGTGGTGCGAGGAGATGACCATCCCGTCCGAGAGCCCGCAGCGCCGAAAGGCCTCCTCCAGGCTATCGACGCGCTTGTCGCCGTCGGCCGGATAGTCCTGGCAGCTCCGGATCGGGGGCGCCTGTTTCCTGCCGTCGGGCTCGTGCTTGCCGACGCCGTTGAAGGGCACCGCCTCGCGGCCGTTCACCTCGCTCGGGATCAGACGGCCCAGCGCGTTGGGGACCATGCCTCCGGCGCTCCGCGAAGAGCCGCGCGGCCGTTTGTCGGTCGGCTTAATCGCTGTGGTCATCGGTCGGCCTCGCTCCCGGTGTCCTTGTCTGTAGCCCCGGTGGCTGCGTCCTCGCTTCCGGTGTCGTCGGCCCTGTCGGCATCAGCCGCAGCCAGCCCGAGCGCCCGCGCCTGCTCGACCAGGGTCTGGGCCTGCCTGACCACGGGTGGGTCGATCATCTTCGAGCCCAGGCTCACCACGCCCCGGCCTTCGGCCCGGGCCTGCTCGTAGGCAGCCACGATCTTCAGCGCCCTCTCGATCTGAGTGGCGGCCGGCCGGAACGCCTCGTGGATCACCCGGATCTGGCGGGGGTGCAAGCAGCCCATGCCCTCGTAGCCCATCCCGCGGGATCGCTCGCCCCAGCGCTTCAGGCCCTCGAGGTCGTCGACCTGGCCGTAGACGGAGTCGATGGCCTGAACGCCCGCGGCCTTGGCGGCGTTCACCAGCCGCTGACGCGCCCAGGCGGATTCGGCCCCCTCCTCCGTCTTGGGGACCCCGAGGTCGGCCGAATAGTCCTCGAGACCGATGGTGATCGCCGCGATCCGCGGGCTCGCGCCCGCGATCTCGAACGCGTTCTCAATCCCGAGGGCGCTCTCCAGAATCGGCATCAGCCAGAGCGGGCGGTCCACGGCCGCGGCCTCCGGGCCTCCAGAATCGCCCGAGCCTCCCAAGATCCCGTCGATCGCGTCGTCCACCTCTCTCACGTGTTCCACCGTCTCGACCTTCGGGATGAGGATCATGTCCGGATACTCCGGAACCACGGCGGCCAGGTCCTCGAGGCCCAGCGGAAGCTGGTTGATGCGGACCATGCGCTCCGCGCTCCCGAAGTCCACGCAGCGGAGCGCGTTTCGGACCACGAGCCGGGCAGCGGGCTTGGCATCCGGGTGCACCGAGTCTTCGAGGTCCAGGATGATCCCATCCGGCCCGTACAACCCGGCGCTCATGAAGAACTTGGGCTCGTTGCCTGGCAGGTAGAGCCGGGAGCGGCGCATCCTCGTCTGCGGAGCCTCGGGCATGAGGGGAGCGGTCCGAGCGGGCCGGGCATCCCCCGACGGAGCGACACCGGCGGCCAGCGCCGCGGCCTCGAGCCGGGCCTCGATGACGAAGGGCAGGGCGCCCGCATCCTCCAGCGTCACCCGCGCGTCCGTCACTCCGAGGGCGCCGAGCACCTCCTCCACCTGGGTCCGGATCGCATCGCCGTAGTAGGCCTCGACCCGGGAGCTCAGGTCGAGCTCGATCCCGCTGCCGCTCCGCGCCTCCAGCTGCACCCAGAGGTCGGAGCGGATCGTCTCTCCGCGGCGGCCCGCCGACCCGATCCCGGCGGCCCTGGATCCCACCGTCACGCTCATCTCGTTCTCCTGTCTGTCGCCGTCAGGCGCAGCGACGTAGCCGTAGGTCAGACGGCCGCGGGCACGCCGAGCTTGGCGATGATGGCGTCCGTCATCTCGTGGGTGCTGGCCGCTCCGCGCGCGATCACGTCAGGGGCTCCGACGAGCCTCATCATGTCGTAGACCCGAACCCGGCCTTCCTCCACCACGCCCGCCACGGCCTGCCGTATGCGCTTTGCGGCTTCCATCTCGCCTACATGATCGAGCATCATCGCCGCGGTCAGCATCATGGCGATCGGGTTCACGATCGGCGGGTCGAGCTCGGCGTATTTGGGCGCAGAGCCGTGGGTCGGCTCGAAGACCGCGACGTCGTCACCGATGTTGCCCGAGGCCGCGAATCCCAGGCCCCCGACGAGTCCCGCGAAGGCGTCGGAGACGATGTCGCCGAACAGGTTTCCGGCCACGATCACTCCGTAGGCCTCGGGGTTCTTGGTCAGCCACATCATCTGGGCGTCGATGTTGGTCGACCAGAGCTGGATCTCGGGGTAATCCTCGTGGATCGCCTTCGCTTCCTCCTCCATCATCCCCGAGGTCTCCCGGAGGACGTTGGGCTTCTCGCACACGGTGACCGACTCGTACCCGTGCTTCCGGGCGTACTCGAACCCGGCGCGAAGGATGCGCCGGCAGGCCTGACGCGTGAACACGCGCGTGCTGATCGCCAGGTCCTCCGGGGAAGTATCGGCGAACTTCTCGAACTTGGGGTGGGTCGCCAGCGCCGCGAGCACGGGCTCCGGAGGGTTCGTCCACTCCAGTCCGGCGTACATGCCCTCGGTGTTCTGGCGGAAGATCACCGCGTCGACCGCCGGCTCCTCGAAACCCCCGTCCGCGGTGCGCCGGATGAAGTTGAGCGGGTTGCCCTTAAAGGAGCGGCAGGGCCGGATGCAGATGTCCAGGTTGAAGAGCTGCCGCATCGTGACGATCGGGCTGTAGTACGTGTAGCCCTTCCCCATGAGCGACGGGTCGAGCTCGGCGGCGGCCGCCGGCTTGGGCTTCGAAGTGATCGCCCCGAACAGACCCAGCTTGTGTTCCTCCAGCAACCGGACGGTGCGCTCCGGAAGCGCGTTCCCCTCGCTCTTCCAGAACTCCCACCCGATGTCGCCGTGCACGTACTCCGCATCGAAGCCCACGGCGTCCAGCACCCGCATAGCCTCTGAGAGCACGACCCCGCCGATTCCATCTCCCGGCATCGTGACCACGGTGTATTTCGCCATCGTTTTCTCTCCGATTCCTGTTCTACATGCGCCCAAAGGCGTCGGTACTAGGCGATACCCAGCTTCTCTCTCACCTGGTTCTCCACCCCTCCCGCCACCACGAGCCCCTGGGGGACGGTCCCGAGGGGAGGGAAGCGAAAGCTCCTCGACCGGTAGCCGATCGACCCGCTGGAGAAGTCGATCCGGAGCTGATCGCCCGGGACGATCGTCTTCTCCCCAGCCTCGATCGGGTCGGCGAGCTCCTCCTTCAGCCAGTCCACCAGCTCCGGGCACGTCACGCACGGGAAGCCGTTGTTGAACGCGTTCCGGAGGTACGTCTGGGAGAAGCTCCCCGCCACGACCAGCGCGATGCCGGCGGCCTGAAGGGCCGTGACCGCCTGCTCCCGGCTCGAGCCGGTGCCGAAGTTCCAGCCGCCCAGGATCACGTCGCCCTTCCGGACCCGGCCAGCGAGCTCGGGGTCGTAGTTCTCGAACACGGCCCGCGCCATCCCCTCGGCCGTCATGTCGTCCCGGTAGGTGTAGTCCTTCCCGTAGATCAAGTCCGTGTTGAGGTTGTCCGGAAGAAGGAAGAGGAGCCGGCCGCTGATCCCCTCCGGAAAGCCCGGCAGGATCTCGACCCGAACGTCCGCATCGCCGCCCCTCGCCGGATCGGCGCCGTCCAGGGCCTCGAAGCGCGGCGTGAGCCGGCGGCCGTTGATGCGCCGCGGAGCGGTGATCCGGCCGGCCGCGGCCGACGCGGCGACGACGGCGGGGCTCGCCAGATAGCAGCGGGCGTCCCGCGAGCCCATCCGGCCCTTGAAGTTCCGGTTGGTGGCCGAGATGCCTACCTCTCCCGGCTCCAGGAGGCCGGTGCCGAGGCCGATGCACGGTCCGCAGCCGGGGGGCAGCGGTACGGCGCCGGCGTCGATCAGCGTCTGCCACGTTCCCCCCCGCTCCGCCTCCTCCTGGACCTCGCGGCTGGCGGCCGCCACATAAAGCTCTACCCCTTCGGCGACCCGCTTGCCCTCGAGGGCCGCCGCGGCAGCCGCGATGTCCTCGGCCCGCGAGTTGACGCACGAGACCAGGTAGGCCTTCTGGATCGGCATCCCCTCCGTCTCGATCTCGGCCACGCCCGTGACCACCTGCACGGTGTCCGGGCCGGCGAGCTGAGGCGTCACTTCGGAGAGATCCAGGGTGATGCAGGCGGCGTAGATGGCGTCGTCATCCGGGGCCGGCGGCTCGAGCTCCCAGCGGGCGAGGTCGTCCTCGCTCACCCGCTCGACGCCGCGGGCGCCCAGGATCTCCCGCCGAGCGGCCAGGAAGGCCAGCGACTCCGCGTCCACGGGAAACCAGCCCACTAGGGCTCCCCACTCGGTCGTCATGTTGGCGATTGCCAGCCGCTCGGCCACGGAGAGCGTCTCGACTCCCGGGCCGGCGAACTCCACGGCGGCGTTCAGCACCTCGCCCTCGTTGTAGAGTCCGCAGAGCGCCAGGATGACGTCCTTGCCCGCGGCGCCCTCGGGAAGCCTGCCCTCCAGCACCACCTGCACGGTGCGCGGGATCTGCCACCAGAAGGTGCCGGTCGCCCAGATCGCCGCCGCATCGGTGCGGACCACGGGCGTCCCGACCGCACCCACGCCCCCGTACATGTTGGCGTGGGAGTCGGAGGCCACGACGAACGCGCCCGGCACGGCGTACTGGCCCTCGATCATCACCTGGTGGCCGATCCCCGTGCCCGCCGGGTAGAAGTCGATCCCCTGATTCCGGGCGAACGCCTCGATCGCGCCGTACTTGGCGAGGTTCTCGTCGGAGGTGTTCTGAATGTCGTGGTCCAGCGCGAACACGGGCTGGGAGGGATCGAAGACCCGGGTCGCTCCGATCGCCTTGAACTTCTTCATGACCGGCGCCGAGTTGTCGTGCGTGAGCACGTGCCTCGGCCGGATCGTCACGAAGTCGCCGGCCGTCAGCGGACGGTCCCCCGGCCCCTCGGCCATATGATTCCGGGCGACCTTCTCTACGATCGTCTGTCCCATCTCCGACTCCTCAGGCGTGGGCGAGGGCCGCCGCACGCGTCAGCTTCATCAGCTCCGTGATGGACTCCACGTTCTCCAGGTTCCAAACCGCTTCCTTCAGCTCCTGCTGTTCCTCGGCCGGCATGATCGGGGCGGCCAGCGCCTCGAACTTCTCTTCGATCTCCTCATCCGTCAGCGGGTTACGGGGGTCGCCCTTCGGGTAGTCGATCTGCTTCGAGAACTCGCGGCCGTCGGTGGTGCGGATGGTCACGATCACGCGCTGCAGCTCGGGGAAGAGGGCCTCGATCTCCGGGTCGGCCACCACCTTCACCTTGTGGAGCTGGGCCCGGATCGTCGGGTCCATGATCTTCTCGTTCGTGAACTGGAGGGGCGTGACCTGACGCTCCGCGACGGCCGCTGCGATCACGTAGGGCAGGCTGTGGTCGGCGGTCTCCTTCGTGCGCGGATCGTACTTGGTCGGGTCTGCCAGGATGTCCGCCGCCCGCGCCAGCGAACGGATATGCACCTGCTCGATATCGTCCGGAGCGAGGTCGTTCTCCTTGATGAGGTCCAGGGTGCAGGAGATCGGAGCGTGGGTGAGCGCCTCGGTCGGAAACGCCTTCATCCCGCACTGGGTGATGCGGAAGCCGTCGCCGAGTCCCTCCTCCAGGATCTCGAGCTCCCACTCGGGACCCATGCACTGGGCGAGCCCCTCCTTGCCGTCGATCACGTGCTCTGGGCCGCTGTAGCCCCTCTCGGCCAGGAGGGCGGCCAGGACGCCGCTCTGCGTGGCCATCGGATCCACGGTGTTCTTCATCATCGTGAGCTTCCCGGCCGTCACCGCCCCGAGCGTGGCCATGCGGGAGCCCGAGATCCCGATCGCGTGCTGCATCTGCTCGGGATCCAGGTCCAGCATCCGGGCCGCGACGATCGGCGACACGAAGGCGGTGAAGGTCGCGTGGTGCCAGCCGCGCTCGCGGATGCCCGGGAAGGCGGCTTCGCAGAGCCGCATCTCGAACTCGTGTCCGAGGACGATGCCGAGGATCAGGTCCCGGCCCGCCTTGCCGGCCCGCTCCCCGCACGCCATGGCGGCGGGAATGATGTCCGACGGGTGCGATGGGTCCTGCTTCCAATAGATGTCGTTGTAGTCCATGACGCGGACCATCAGGGCGTTGAGCAGCGAGGCGGAGATCGGATCCAGCCGCTGCCCCGTTCCGATGACGGTGGCTGGCCCCGTGCCGGCATGCTCCTCGAGCACCTCGAGGGCGATCTTCACATCGTGCTGCTGGAAGCCGCCGAGCGCGCAGCCGAGGGAGTCGAGCAGATAGCGCTTCGCCTCTCGAACGGCCGCGTCGCTCAGGTCCTCGTAGGTCAGGTCGCAGGCCCAGCGCGAGATGCGGGCCGTGATCGTGTCGCTCACCGCTCAGTCCTTTCAGTCACTACAGGTTCTTGAAGGGCTCGAAGCTCATAAAGTCGGCGTGATGGACGATGAAGGCCTCGGTGCTTCGCTTGACGAGGTCACCCTCGGCCGCGTGCGTGGCGATAATGTGGCAGACCTCATCGGGTACGCCGCACGCCATCGCCAGGTGGACTCCCGTGAACGGATGCCGAAGCGCTTTGCCGCGCTCGCTCTGCACCGCCTCGCCGCCGACCCGTTCGTACTCGAGGAGCTTGCCGACATCGGCGAGGATGGCCCCGGCGATGACGACGTCCATGTCGATCGGGAGCGCGCGTCCCAGGAACTCCTGCATCGCCTCGGCGGAGCGCCGAGCTATGTGCACGACGCAGCGTTTGTGCTCCATGAAGGTCGCCGGGCAGTCGGGAACCAGGAGCGTGAAGGGGATCTCCTCCAGGTCGTCGGGCTCGAGCGGGCTGGCCTCGAACGCCCGGATCCACGTCAGCAGAGTGCTGTCGCGAAGAGCGGGGTCCTGAATCCATTCCAGCTCCGGCCACAGCCGCTCGACGGACTCGCGAACGGGCGAGGCTTCAACGGCATCAGGCATGGGGGTCTCCCGCGGTATGGGTCGGTCTTGGACTGGCGTCACCTGTCGGCACGTCGGCGGTAGGGGCGGGGTCGCCGAGCCGGAAACGGTCGAGATTCACCTGCTGCGCGCTCTGGAAAGCGCGGCCCATGTGAACGCTAATCAGGTCGTGCGGGGTCGCAAGTCGGGAAAGAGCCCACCGGTCCTGTCGGGAAAAGCCGTCAGCCTAACCGGCTTGCTCACCGGCGGTTGGGCCACGCTGGTGCAGGGAGTAGGCCCCACCGCTCTCGGGGGGTCGAAGACGAAACGGGACGGCCCCGAAGGACCGCCCCGATCGGGTCCCGATGCAGCATTGCACGATGCAGGCTCTTCTCGAAGTCCGCTACGACAACGGCAAGGGTTCCCTAATTGCGATGTCGCCGGCGTTTCCGACCTTACCGCCTGCTGTTCAGCCGGGGGGCGCGGACCTATTAATGGGGCTCGCGAAATCGAAGACCGCAGAGGAAGAGAGGCACGGGTGAGACGCTGGCAACTTCAGCCGAGGGCGGCGGCTCTGGGGGGCGCGCTGATCCTGTGCATGGCCCTTGGCGCGGCGGCGCAGGAAACGGCCCCGGGCTGCGCCGATTGCGCCGAGGTCCTGATCGCCGAGGTGGGCCTGCGCGAGGCGCCGGCGCCGGTGCGCGAGCGACCCGGCTGGACCGCTCCCCGCAAGATCGTGGTGCGCGGAGACGACGAGCTCGTCCGCTCGCTGCAGGGCGTCGCTCCGGGCGTCGAGCTGGTTGCAGCGACGAGCCACGAGGCCGCCGTCCGCGCGGCCCCCGGGGCCGATGCCGTGATCGGCTACTGCAGCGCCGAGATCCTGGAGGCGGGCGAGCGGCTGGAGTGGATCCAGATCCTCTCGGCCGGTGCGGAACGGTGCGTGGGCGTCCCGGCGGTCCGCGACCGAGGCCTCCTCATCACCAACGCCCAGCGGATCTACGGCCCCGAGATCGCGGAGCACGTGATCGCCATGCTCTACGCGTTCTCGCGCGGCCTCTACCGGTACATCCCGGAGCAACTGGAGGGCCGCTGGAACCGGAACGCCGTGCCGCGGGATCGGATGTGGGAGCTGGACGGAAGGACGATGTTTGTCGTCGGATTGGGCGGGATCGGGACCGAGGTGGCCCGTCGCGCGCACGCGCTCGGCATGCGAGTGGTCGCGACGCGGCGTAGCAGCCGCAGCGGCCCCGAATTCGTAGACTATGTCGGCCTGGCCGACGAGTTCGGCGAGCTGGCGGCGGAGGCGGATGTGATCGTGAACGCCACTCCCCTCACGCCCGAGACGACCGGGATGTTCGATGCCGCCTTCTTCTCGCGCATGAAGCCCACCGCGTACTTCATCAACATCGGACGGGGACGCAGCGTCGTGACGGATGATCTCGTGGCTGCGCTCGAGGCGGGGGAGCTGGCCGGTGCCGGGCTCGACGTCACCGATCCGGAACCGCTGCCCCAGGGCCACCCGCTCTGGGAGCTTCCGAACGTGATCATCACGCCGCACATAGCGGGCTCGTCCGTCGAGGCGGTCGAGCGTCAGCGGACCCTGGTCAGGGAGAACATCCGCCGTTACGTGGCCGGCGAGCGGATGCTGTCGGTCGTGGACGTCGGCCGGGGGTATTGAACTACGCGTTACAGCGGATGGGCTTTGGCGGATACTGGCGGGTAATGGGAGTTACAGCGGATGGGCTTTAGCGGATGACAGACAACAGGGAGCAAGCGTGACATTTCATGAAGCGATGCGCCGGCTGGTAGCGAGCGCCATCTCGATTCGGGACGTCGCCAGCGAGACCGGCGTGGACGCTCAGGCGATCCGGGGCTCGGGGCTCGACCCGTCGAGCGCCTCCTACCGGGCGCCGCCTCCGAACTGGCGAGAGGCGTGCATCAGCCTCGCGCAGAAGCGGGTCGAGGCGCTGCACGAGCTGGTCGAGGAGTTGGAAACCGATCTCCGCACTCTCCCCATGGAGCAGCTGCCGAGCCCGGAATCTCTGGCTTAGCCTCTAGGTCCACTTCCGCGTGAGGGCTCGACGCTTCGCTCGCGCCCTTCTGCGCTCGGCCGCTACGGCCTTTCGTCGCTTGGCGATACTCGGCTTCTCGTAAAAGCGCTGCCTCTTCATGTCCTTGAATAGGCCCGAGCGGATCATCTTCCGGCGAAACTGCTTGAGCGCCCAGTCGAGCTTGTCGTCTTCCTTCAGCGTTACCAGAACCATTCCTCTGCCTCGCAGAATCCACAGAAAGAAAGGCCGCCCCCGTTTGTCGGGGACGGCCTTTCTCAGATCAGACGAAGGTCCTCAGACCTAGTCCGTCTTTCTGACGTTCTCGGCGGCCGGGCCCTTCTGGCCCTGCACGACCTCGAACTCGACGCGATCACCCTCTGAGAGGGATCTGAAGCCCTCAGCCTGAATCGCCGACTGGTGCACGAACACGTCGTCCGCGCCATCCTCGGGCGTGATGAAGCCGAAGCCCTTCTGGTCGTTGAACCACTTGACGGTACCTACGGTTGACATCGCCTACGGATATGAGCGGAGACCGATCTCCGCATGTGCTTGGGCGCCACCTGACACGACTCGGTGTCGGTGACCTTCGTCCTGGAAAAAAACGGACCCGAGGCGGACCCCGAATCCGTCAAGTACACGCTTGCCTTTTGACGCGAAGCCAAAGTACCCGGCCGAAACCGGTGCGTCAACGCGGAAGCACCCGAATCCCTACAGATCCGCCAGGTGGTCGGACCACCATCCAGCCGCCCGATCCGGGGTCCAGGGATCGCCCACATCGGAATCCGCCAGCATGGCCGCCAGCTCGTCGACGGTCTGAGGCCTCCGGGCCGGATCCTTCTCCAGGCACGCGAGGACGATCCGGTCCAGCGCCGAGGGAACCGGCTGGTCGGTGCGGCTCGAGGGGGCGGGCGGCGTCTCGCGCACGTGCATCACCATGGTCTGCAGAGCCGATTCGCCCTCGAACACGTAGGAGCCCGTGAGCATCCAGTACGCCACGCAGCCGAGTGAGTAGATGTCGGCGCGGCCGTCGATCTCCTCGCCGGCCACCTGCTCCGGCGCGATGTACGCCGGCGTGCCTCCCACCGAGTGGTCGACGGTCAGCGCGAGGTCTCGGCTCTCGCCGTGGTGGTGGAGCTTCACGAGACCGAAATCGAGCACCTTTACGAAATCCACCTGCCGCGCGTACCGGCAGACATAGATGTTCGCCGGCTTGACATCGCGGTGGATCAGGCCGTTCTCGTGCGCCTCGCCCAGCGACTCGCAGGTCTGTTCCAGCAGATAGGCTGCGCGGGCAGGCGGCAGGGGGCCGAATCTCTTCACCAGCTCTTCCAGATTGAGGCCGTGCAGCAACTCCATCACATAGTAGAAGGTCCCGCCCTGCTCGATCCCGAAATCGTAGAGCTGGATGGTGTGGGGTGAGGACATGGCGGCCGTCACCTGCGCCTCCCGCTCGAAGCGGGCGAGCATCATACCCTGGTGCTCGGGGTCCCGGGCGACGACATCGGGCCGGATGAGCTTGACGGCGGCAGGTCGGGCCAGCAGCCGGTGCTGCGCGAGCCACACCTCCCCCATCCCGCCCCGGCCAAGCCGCGACTCGAGCACGTAGCTGCCCAGCCGGCGAGCCTCCGCCAGATCGACGTTCATCCCGTGCACGATTCGGGATCCCAGGTAGGCGAGCACGACGGCAAACGCAGGGCTGACGGACGACACCACGTAGCGGATCGCGGGGATCTCGAATCCGGCAAAACCCGCGAGCAGGGCCAGGGCAATGGGTCGCGTCGAGGCAGCGCCGATCGCCGTGATCAGGGTTAGGCGTGGCGGACTCGGGACGATCATCGGGAAGAAGATGATCAGGGGAGTGACCCACGTGACGTACGGGACGTCGCCGATCTCCATGTACGTGAGCCACGGCGTGAACACGGCGAGGAAGAAGCAGATCAGGACCTCGTAGATCAGCGCCAGGTGGAGCACGACGAGATGCGTCACCCGCTCGTCCCTGGCGATCAGGATGAGCCCGCCGGCCAGCGATACGCCAATGACACTTCCCACGATCACGAGCGGATCCAGAGTGCCGACGAAGAGGCGGGCGTACAGCAGATCGAAGGCCGCGCCGACGGCCACGAAGGCGAACATGATCCAGGCCAGGATCCTGACTCGGCCGCGGGCCTTCTCGAGCAGATCCGGGGTGAGGCCCAACCAGGCGCGCCGGGCGGCGCCGGGGTCCGTGATGCGCCGGAAGACGACCGCTTCCTTCAAGCGAGAGCCTCGTAGGTCACACCTGTGCGCTCCTCCGAGACGGTCCAGAGGCGGGCCGCATCCTCTTTGCTTTCCGCCGCGCTCGTGGTGGCCACCCGCTTCGGGTAACCTCGCATCTCGTAGAAGCCGCCTGGCCCGAAGTAGTCGCCGCCCCGCACGTCGGGCGCGGTGGCGGCGCGGAGGGTGGGCAACGCCCCCTTGGCCTGGTTCATCCCGAAGATGGGGTTCAGCATCCCGATCAACCGGGAATGCCGCTGCAGGTTCGTCACCGTCCAGCCGGGATGGGCCGCGGCGGCCGTGACGTCGGCTCCGGCGGCCGCCAGACGCCGATCGAGCTCGAAGGTGAAGAGGAGGTTGGCCAGCTTGCTCTGGCCGTAGGCCGCAGCGGCCTGATAGCCGCGCCGCTCGAAGTCGAGGTCGTCGAAGTCCATCTTGCCCTGGCGGTGGGCCTGGCTGGAGACGGTGACCACGCGGGCGCCCGGGGTGGCGAGCAGCAGATCGAGGAGCAGCCCGGTAAGAGCGAAATGTCCGATGTGGTTGATGCCGAATTGCAGCTCGGACCCCTGCTCCGTGCGGCCCTCCGGCGGGACCATCACCCCCGCGTTGTTGACGAGCAGGTCCAGTCGGTCGAACTCCTTCCGAAACGCGGCGGCGAACTCGCGGACCTGGTCGAGATCGGCGAGATCGAGCTTCATGACGCGGACGTCGGCATCGGGCAGCTCCGCAACGATCCGATCCCTGGCCTCGTTGCCGCGTTCCTCGCTGCGGCTGGCGAGCACGACGCTCGCTCCCTTGCGCGCCAGCTCCCGTGCGGTCTCGAAGCCGATCCCGCTGTTCGCTCCGGTGACGATCGCCACGCTGCCGCTCTGATCGGGGATATCCGCGCTCGTCCAGCTGCCTCTCATGCTCCGCTCCGTCGTCGGTTTTTCAGCAAGGCGGGACAGCCGCCTGCACGACAGGATGCTGCACGACAAGATAATGAAGCAGAGGGAACAGGAGAGAGTGGTCGCGCGGGTCCTCGTTTGGACGGCAGCGATTGCAAGGATGTCGCGTCCGGGCGGCGCCATCGCCCGGACGCGCTCTGTGGTGGGCGCAGCGGGTCAGATCACCTGAAGGTGATCGGCTGCGCCAGCCATACGGGGGTCGCCTTGTCCCGGTTCATGGCCGGGGCGAACCTCATCTTCTCCGCCGTGCTTAGCGCCGCTTCGTCCATCAACTCATAGCCGCTCGACTCCTTGACCTCCATCTTCTGCACGGCGCCCTGCGCGTCGACGAAGATCCACAGGATCACCGTGCCCTCGATGCCGGCATCTCGCAGCTGCGACGGATAGCCGCGCTCCAGGAGCCTCTGGATCTCGCCTGCATTCTCCAGCTTCGGCGGCACATCGTACGGAATGAAGGTCGGTCGCTGGGTCGGGTTGCCGGTCGCCAGCGGCGTAAACGAGCTGCCGATCGGGATCGGCTCCGAAGCGGCGGGTTCGAGGAGAGCCAGGTCCACTTCGAGGGCGGCGACATCGGGAGCGCTCGGAGTCGTGATCTCCAGCTCCGGCGGCGCTGGTTGTATTTCAGCCGGGGCCGTCTCCACCGGATCGAGCCCTTCGGCGCCGGCCGATCCGTCGGCCAGCGCTTGGCCGGCAGATCCGCTTGCCAGCGCTTGGCCGGGTAGGGGACCGGCGTCCGTCTCGACCAACTCTGTGGAGCCGGCCGCGTTGGCAAGCTGGGATCCCTCGTCGTTCATCTCGGCTGCCGGGAGCGCTCCATCCAGCGCCTCCGGCAACTCGAGATCGCCGAACTGCATCAGAGCGACACCGCCGATCAGGCCGAGACCCACCAGGATTGCGGCGCGGAGCGACCGCGTCTTCTTCTTCTTGGCCTTGGCCGGACGTTCGGCCGGCTCGTCGCCAACGGCGGGGACGTCCGGTCTGAGCTGAGCTCGTTGTTTCCTGGGCGGGCGCTGGCTCTTCAACGCATGAGCCTGGGCGGTCGCCTGGCGCCACAGTCCCTGAGCGGCCCGCTTCGCTTCAACGGCTACCACCGAGATCTTCCCGGCGAACGCCGCAGCCGCTTCGGATAGGGCCGAAGCCTGCCGGGTGGCGGCGATGGGTGCCGCCTCGGCCGGAGGCGTGCCGGAGAGCCAGGTCGGCTCGGAGTCGGGCGGCGTCGTGGCTGCCGCCACCGGCTGGGGGTCGGCCGGAGTTTCCATCGGGGGCGGGGCCTCGACTACGGGCAGCGGCTCCGGCGGCGGTGGAGCCGAAGGCTGTGGATCCACTGGCGGCGCGGCCGCCGGCGAAGGAACCGCTGCCTCTGGTGCCGAAGCCTCCGGAGTAGCCTCCGGAGCTGCCTCCGCGACGGGCGCGACGGGAGCGTCTTCCATCGATGGATCTGATCGCCGCAGCTCGGCCTTCCGCTCCTCGGTGAGCTTCTGCAAACGGGCCTGGAGCTCCGCCAACCGCTGCTGGCGATCATGCTCCGAGGGTTGATTCTCGCTCATTGCGACCTCCGGTGACGCCTCGCAAGAAACCGGTGTCGGGCCAAAATCCCCGAAATACCTCCCGATTAGTGATCTCTGCGTACTCACGTCAAAGATCGGCCTGTCACTGCCACGTAACTGATTGCAATCACGCGGTATAGACGGGTCAGGCCGTAGCGGCGACACGTCGCCTGCGTCTCGCGAGCGAGCTCGCGTTCGGTCGACGAGAGCACGATGCCGTCACCGAGAAGCGCAAGTTCAGGACCGGTGGATGACGCGGCATAAGGGCGACATAGGGTGTAGTCCGGCCTCGTCGCCGCCGGAGGTTGGCTGGCGCTCCGGACACCGGTAGCATAGGCGGTATGGCTCGTCGACTGCTCCTGCTCAGCAACTCCTCCACGGCCGGGATGTCATACCTGGGTCACGCGCAGGACCCGATGCGCGAGTTCCTGGGCACGGCTCCCCTGACCGTACTCTTCGTTCCGTATGCCGCCGTTCGCTTCGGCTATGACGAATACGCGGCGAAGGTGAGGCCCGTGCTGGAGGAGATCGGACATCGGCTGATCTCGATACACGACGCGCCGGACGCCATCGCGGCGGTACTGGAGGCGGAGGCGATCGCCGTTGGCGGCGGCAACACGTTCCATCTCGTACGCGAGCTTCAGGAGATGGAGATGCTCGGGCCGATTCGCGAGCGTGTGCTCGAGGGAACTCCCTTCATCGGCTGGAGTGCCGGCTCCAACATCGCCTGCCCGACGCTGCGTACCACGAACGACATGCCGATCGTCGAGCCCCGAAGCTTCCGCTGCCTCGACCTGATCCCGTTTCAGATCAACCCACACTATCTGGACGCGCATCCCGACGGTCACATGGGCGAGACGCGGGAAGAGCGGATCCAGGAGTTCCTCGCCGTCGAGCCCGATCGGTACGTGGTGGGCCTACGCGAGGGGAGCACGCTGCGCGTCGAGGGAGACGGCATTCAGCTCCTCGGCGAGAATCCGATGCGGGTCTTCAGGCACGGCGAGGAACCGCGCGAGGTCGAGCCGGGCGAGGCCCTCGAGTTTCTACTCGACTGACGTCTAGGAAGCCCTCACTACGAGATCCACCTTTTTCCCGAGCAGATGGAGCAGGGCGAGCATCTGCCCAACCGATTTTCCGTGGTACGTAGGGTCGAGCAACCGGTAGAGCTGGCTCGGTGAAGTCCGGAGCCTTCGGATCAGCTCCCGCTTGCTGAGGCCGCTCTCCTCCAGGGCATTGAGCGCCTCGACGGTAAGCCGATGGAGGAGCAGCTCGTTCATTAGCGCGGGATCCCGGTTGTACTCCAACACGGCCTCGATGTGGACCGTGTCCTCTGCCCCCGAGTCGAGGCGGCAGGTGAAGCCCTCCATCCCGAGCTCCTCGTCCGGAAACACCTCGGCGATCGGGTCATCGGCTCTCGGAGTGATCTCGAGCTTTGCGAACGGGAAGGAATATGCGCCTTCGCGGGTGCTCACCTCGAAGCTCCTCTTTCGGTTGTTCGCCCGTACTTCGACGATCTTCACAGCAGTCCTTCCTGCTCCAGCTGCTCGATCAATGTCAGGATTCGCTTGTTTAATAGTACCACATACGGTAACACTTATGAAGGTCAAGGGATCGACCCTCAAAGGTGGCCGAGCGGCTCAACTAGAAGTCAATTGGAGGAGATGGTGTCACGAATTCGGGAGGCGACGATGCGAGCGACTCGTTTGGCGATAGCGGGAGTGTTGGCGGCGGTGCTGTCGGGCTGCGGCGGTGGCATCAGCGTGCAGAGCGACTGGGATCCTGGGGTGGACTTCTCCGCCTTCACCACGTTCGAGGTGTTCGACGAGGCGACGGGAGGCGGCGGCCTGGACCAGCTCACCCAGAATCGAGTCAAGACGTCGATCGCCAACACGCTGCAGGCCAAGGGCATGCGTCAGGTGAACGACGGCCAGAACGCCGATGTGGCCGTGGGGTGGCAGGTGACGACGGAGGAGCGCTCGTCACTGCAGACCGTGAGCAGCGGTTGGGGCAACTACGGCGCGGGCTGGAACCGGGGCTGGTACGGATCTACGGCCGGCGTCGGAATGACCACCAGCCGGACGACCGAAACGCGCTACCAGGTCGGCACGCTGGCGATCGCCATGTTCGATGTGAGGAGCGAAGCGATGGTCTTTACGGCCACCGGCTCGAAGACGCTCTCCGGCGGAAACCCGAGCCCCGAAGAGTCCCAGAAGCGCATCGACGAGGCCGTGGCGAAGATCCTCAAGGACTTCCCGCCCGCCGGTGACTGAGGGGAGTCGGCGCGGAGTGACTGAAGACCGTCGTCGCGGCCGCCTGGGCATAGCTCAGCTTCGGCGCGCCCTCAAGCCGGCGATCGCGTTCGAGATCTGGTTTACGCTGGTCTTCGTGATCGCCTTCGCGCCGGCTTCCGGTTGGCTGCTCAACCACCTTGTCACGCGCAGCGGGCAGTATGCCATAGCGGATCACGACCTGTTGGCCTTCGCCTTTTCTCCGTCGGGCGTGCTGTTTCTCCTTCTGACCGTCGGGCTTGCCCTCGCGTTCTGGTTCGCGGAACAGGTCGGGCTGCTCCTGATCGTCGTCAATGCCGCGCGAGAGACGAAGACCTCGGTCAGCCTCGTTCTCAAGGACAACCTCGCTCGCCTGCCTGCGCTGGTTCGCCTCGGGTTGCTCCAAGGCGCGGCTTTCCTGGGGCTGGGCATCCCCGCCGGAATCGGAATCTGGCTAGCCCTCCGTACGCTTCTCAGCGAATGGGACTTCTACTTCTACCTGAACGTGCAGCCCGCAAGCTGGTGGGTCTTCGTAGCCGTCACGGGTATGCTCCTGGCCACATACGGTGCGATTGCGGTCTGGCTGTACGTGCGATGGCTGTTCGCAATCCCAGCGCTCGTATTCGAGAATGCCCTGCCCATGGCGGCTTTGCGGCGAAGCTGGCGGCGCACGCGCGGCCGGTTCCTGAGACTGGCGGGGCCGCTGGCTCTCAGCTGGTTCATCGTGTTCCTCTCCTCGTTCCTGATGACGTGGCTGATCAGGAGCCTCGCTTCGCGGGTGCTCGAGGGCGCCGGGCTCACGCTCGCCCTCATCGTCCCGACCGTGCTCGTAACGCTTGCTCTCCTCGCTTTGGTCGAACTGATCTGGTTCATCATCGGCAAGACGGCGCACGTCATTCTCGTCGCCGACGCCTACCTGGATTCGGCGGCGGGGCCGCGCGCGGGCCCCTTAGAAGAGGAGGCCGCCACGCCGGAAGTGCTGAAGCCGGCAGGGGCCGATATGTCGAGGCCGGCAGCGTCTCCCAGAATCTCGCCGGCCGGCTTCAGACGGCTCGGTTGGCTGATCGCGGCGATCGCTGCTCTGATGGGCATCGCGGCCGGGGTCGCGTTTCTCGAAGCTCTGAATCTCGATCGCTCCGTCGCGATCACGGCTCACCGCGGCAGCAAGTACGAAGCGCCGGAGAACACGCTGAGCGCGATTCGGCAGGCGATCGCCGATGGCGCCGACTACGCGGAGATCGACGTTCAAACCACGGCCGACGGCGTGGTGGTGCTGCTGCACGATGCGGATCTCAAGCGGGTGGCGTCGGTGCCTCGGAGGATCTACGAGATAGGATTCGAGGAGTTGAGGGAGGTCGATGTCGGCAGCTGGTTCGCCCCAGAGTTCGGCGACGAGAGGATCGCGACGCTCCAGGAGGCGATCGATCTCGCACGAGGCCGGATCAAGCTGAACATCGAGCTCAAGTACACGCGCGACGACCCGACGCTGGCACCGAAGGTCGGAGAGATCGTGCGGGAGAACGATTTCGCCGACGACTGCGTGATCAGCTCCCTGAAGCTCACGGGGCTGAGAGATGTCGAGGCGGGGTTCCCGGAACTGAAGACCGGGTTCATCGTCTTTCGGGCCGTGGGCGACCTTGCCCGAGTCGAGGTGGATTTTCTGAGCGTCAGCGCGGCCAACGCCACGTCCAGGCTGGTGAGGGACCTCCGCCGCCGAGGACGCGGCCTTCACGTGTGGACCGTGGACGACCCGCAGAACGCGCTCGCGATGATCGAGCTGGGTGTCGACAACATCATCACGGGCCGGCCCGTGGGAGTGCGGAGGGTGCTGGATCAGTGGAACGAGCTCTCCGACGGCGAGAAGATCGCGCTCATGCTCAGAAACCTGATCGTCAGGATAGAGCGACCCGAGCCGGGAGAGCTGTAGCCGGCCGCAGATCGACGCATAGGTGATGAGCGCGGTGGGTGTGAGCGGGGCGGCTCGTCGAAGCCGCCCCGGCTAGGTGGGCGCGCCGGTGACAGGCTCTAAGGGCCGGGTCGGCGGCCGCCTCCCCGCATCGGCCCCTGTCCCCGCCTGGCGGCGAGGTCGATCTCGTAAGTCTCGCCGTTCACCGTCATCGTGGCGAACTGGGTTCCGTTGAACGTGATGACGGCCAACCGGCTGCGGACCTCTCCATAGTTTTCGCCGCCGATGATCGTGGCTGTCATCTCTCGCGTGATGGAGCCCGACAGCGGATACGGGTGGTCCTCCCGCGGTACGCCGTGCACGACGTTGTCGATCGATGAGGTGCCCGACATCTCGTAGGTTCGAGACCCGTTCGCATCGGAGTGGCTGCTTCGCGTGACGGCCTGTGATCCCGAGCCGTTCACGGTCCGCGTCGTCTCCGCGCCCTCCAGACCGGAGATCGTCATCTCGCGGGAGCGCGAGACCGTTGCCGACCAGCCCTCGCGCTCGAACTCGCCGCTGATCTCGCTCACGATGTGTATAGAGGCCGTCGTCACCTCGTCATAGGCAGCCTGCTGGTTGCCGTCCGCGTCGAAGTACGTCACGGTGCACTCGACCTCGGCACCCTCCTCCGGGAGCCGACCGCCGCCGCATTGCGCGATCGCTTCCAGATCTCCCAGCGTGCCGTCGGCGGCGACGACCGCCACGTCGAGATCGACGAACTGGTCGGACGCCGCTGTGGCGCCCGTCGTGGAATCCCCACAGGCGGCGGCGACCAACGCGACTCCCGCCGCGAATACGGTTAGCTTGATTTCCTTTCGCATCTCCTATCCTCTCTCTCGTCTACCCTCGCCCACTCACAGCTTAGACTCCGGACCGGCCTGCCTTATTCCAAGCCGACCTGCGGGTTACGGAATCTCCGGGTAGCTTGCTCAAGCGTATGGGAGGCCCAAATCACGTGAGATACAGCTCGAGGGACAGCAGCCCGGTCGACGAGGTCCTGCTGCGGGATCGCGTGCGCCTCTACCTCCAGGTCCTGTTCTTCATCAACCTGGCTTTCCTGGCGGCCTCGATCTCGTTCCGGGCTCTTGGCCTGGAGGGAGACGAGGTACACGAGGTCGCGATGGGCCAGCGGATCGTCGGCTATTCGATGACGGCGTTGCTGGGTGTGGGCTGGTGGTATACGGCTCGTGGGCGACCGTCACGGGGAGTGCTTCACGCGCTCGAGGCGCTGGGCACGGTGGCGATGGTGCTGGCTTACACTGCCATCATGAAGATGGCCCCGATCCCCGAAGGTCGGTTCATCGGGCTGCTTCTCGTCTGCATGGTACTCGTTCTTCGAGCGGCCCTCGTCCCGAGCGCGGTGGGGCGCACGCTGGTCGTCGGCCTGCTGGGGGTCGCGGTCGCCGTGGCGAGCAGCCTCGAGATCGACAGCGACGCACCGATCCAGCACCAGCTGTGGTTCGGCGTGCTCGGACTGGCGTTCGTCACGGTGACCGCGGTCACCTCCTCGGTGATCTACGGACTGCGCAGGGAGGTGCGGGCGGCGCGTCGACTCGGCCAGTACGAGCTCAACCGGAAGATCGGCGAGGGCGGGATGGGCATCGTCTACGAGGCGACGCACGTGATGCTGCGCCGGCCAACGGCCCTGAAGCTCCTTCCGATCGAGAAGGCGGGAAGGGAGACCGTCTCGAGGTTCGAGCGCGAGGTCAGGCAGACCAGCCGTCTCGAGCATCCGAACAGCGTGTACATCTTCGACTACGGCCGCACTCCGGAGGGCCAGTTCTACTACGCCATGGAGTATCTGGACGGCTTCGACCTCAAGGATCTCGTGGCGCACGAGGGCCCGCTCGGCGAGGCTCGAACCAGCCTGGTCCTGCGACAGGCGGCGCGCGCCCTGGCCGAGGCGCACGCCATGGGGCTCGTTCACCGCGACATCAAGCCGTCGAACATCATGCTATGCAGCCGAGGCCAGGTTCCCGACACGGTGAAGGTTCTCGATTTCGGCCTCGTGAAGGCGGTGGATGACGGAGGCGGCGACGACCTGTTGACCAGGGCGGGGACGATCGTCGGGACACCTCACTACATGGCTCCCGAGACCCTCAGGAACACGGTCGACATAGGACCCGAAGCGGATGTCTACGCCCTGGGCGCGGTCGGGTACTTTTTGCTTACGGGCCGGCACGTGTTCGAGGGCGATTCGGTCGTCGAGGTCTGCGCGCAGCACCTCAAGGACCCGCCTCGGCCGCCGTCGAATTACCGCGAGGAGCCGGTGGACCCGGGGCTTGAGGCGCTGATCCTGCGCTGCCTGGAAAAGGACCCGGCTGACCGGTTCGCCTCCGGTGCCGAGCTCGCCGACGCGCTCGAATCTTTCGAGATCCCGGGCTGGGGCCGCGAGGAGGCCGGTAGATGGTGGCAGGCTCACCGGCCGGCGCGGGAACAGCCCGAAGGTCCCGAGGGGGAGATGCGGCCTCACCTGGACATCGATATGGCGGCTCGGAGCGACTGATATGCCTGGATTCCCGCCTACTATGTGCCGTCGCCCTCTACCTGTACACCTGTACACCTGGAGGGCGAGGTACATGAGTACGAACAGCAGGCGCAGGTGGCTGGCCGGTCTGCTGCTGGCAGTCGCAGGCTTAGGCCTCTTCTCGTCCCCGCTCCACGCCCAGGAAGAGGACCGCGAGCCGAAGGACGAGCTGGGCATCTGGCTCATGTACTTCGGCAGGAACCGGTTCTCGGACAGGTCGAGCTTCCATTCCGAGCTGCAGCTTCGCCAGTGGGAGCTGTTCCAGAACTACAACCAGCTTCTCGTTCGCGTCGGCTACAACTTCGATATCAACCCCGACAACATGGCCACGGCGGGCTACACGTTCGTGGACACCTCGCCCTTCGACGACACCGGGCTATCGACGAATGAGCACCAACTCTGGCAGCAGTTCCTGCAGCGAGCGAAGCTGGGCCGCGTCGCCTTCGAGCATCGATTCCGGGTCGAAGAGCGCTGGATCCTCGGGAATGCGGACACGAACTTCCTCGTGCGGCTTCGCTACCGCCTCCTGGTGAACGTGACGCTGGGCCGGCCGGCCACCTTCCCCTTCTTCCTCAGCTTCTACGATGAGGTGATGGTCAACCTCCAGGGCGACGCGTTCGACCAGAACCGGCTGTATGGCGCGTTCGCCTACGCACTCGACGACAGGGGTTCGAGCGTGCAGGTCGGGTACATGCTCAATACGTTCAGCGGCGAGAACCGGAACCGCCTGCAGGTGGCGTTCTTTTTCAATCCGGACCTGCGGCCCGGATCCGGACGCCAAGGAAAGGCGCAGTGATGATCACCGCGCCGGAAGCAAGGAGACACGGAAACGCGGAGACACGGAGCAGCGAATGACAGGAGCTGACCAGCAGGCCTCGCTCGAGGGCGTCCTCAAGGACGAGATCCTCCGCATGTATCAGGAGGTCGCCGACAATCCGGACGCCGAGTTCCACTTCTTTCACGGCCGCGAGGCGGCGGAGATGTTCGGCTACGATCCCGAATGGCTCGACCGCGCGCCGGCCGGCGCCGTCGATTCGTTCGCCGGGGTCGGAAACCCGCACGAGCGGGCGGAGCTGAAGCCGGGCGAGACGGTTCTGGACCTCGGGAGCGGGGCCGGGCTCGACGCGATCATCTCCTCCTGGCGGGTCGGTCCGGAGGGAAGGGTGATCGGCGTCGACCTGAACCCATCCATGTGCCGGAAGGCGCAGGCGAACCTCGCGGCGACCGGCGGCGCGATGGAATGCCACGAGGGCCGGATGGAGGAGATCCCCCTTCCGGACGCCTCCGCCGACGTGGTCATCTCGAACGGCGTCGTCAACCTCTCGTTCCAGAAGCGCCGGGTGGTTGAGGAGATGTTCCGGGTGCTCAAGCCCGGCGGCCGGATCTCGATTACGGACATCGTGAGCGGCCGGGAGCTCTCTCAATCGATCGTCAACGACCCCAAGCTCTGGGCCGCCTGAATAGGAGGAGCTCTCCTGGAAGGAGAGATGTTCGAGTTGCTCGAGGACGCCGGCTTCACGGACGTGCGAACGGCCGTCGTGCCTGGCTTCCAGTTCAGGAAGGAATCGACCCGGAACGCGGCGGAGGAGTATGGCGTGAAGGCGGTGATGATCATGGCCGCCAAGCCGGCCGAGGGCTGAGGGCGAGGAAAGAGAGGTGCTCGCATGCACAAACCGGCAACGACAATCGCTGCCGCGTGTTTGACCGTTTCGCTGGTGGGGCTCTTCTCGGCGGCCTGCTCGCCCGGCCCGGAATCGACCGGAGCGCCGGGGGAGCTGGAGGAGACGATCGTCTACAGCACCATCCGGCCGGCGAACTGGGACCTTTACCTGTTCGACGAAACCGGCGCCGCGCCGCAGCCCCTGACGACAAGTCCCTCGCCCGACTACAACCCGGTGTTCTCTCCGGATGGCCGGTGGGTCGTCTTCACGTCGGACCGCCATGGCACCGCCGACCTGTTCGCGCTCGATCTGAGTAGCCCCGGGGAGCCCCTGAGGCTCACCTCGAGCGACGCCATGGAGGACGCCGCCGCATTTTCTCCCGACGGACGACAGTTGGCTTTCGTCAGCACGGCGACCGGGGATCCTGACATCTTCGTCATGCCGTTCCAGCCGGAAGGGCCGGGCACGGCAGCCGGCGCTGTCAACCTCACGCAGAACGAGGGAGGCGATTTCAACCCGGCGTTTTCCCCCGACGGCGAGTGGATCGCCTTTTCCAGCAATCGGGCGACGCCCGATGACCTCTTCTGGTCGGCCGGGGCGCCGGACGACTACAGGGCCGGCGACGTCTTCGTGATGCGGCCGGACGGGACGGATGTGAAGAGGCTCACCGAGGACCCGGGCTGGGAGGGGTCTCCCGCCTGGGGCCCCGACGGCACCCTGTACTTCTACTCGCAGCGTGAGGGTGACGCGGCGGATCGTGACGCGATCTCGGAGTCGGTCGGCTCCGGTGGGCTGATCACCCGGATCTACCGGATGAACGCGGACGGATCCGGGCTCGAGGCGGTCAGCGCGAGCGGCGAGAGCGCTCTTTCCCCCGCAGTCGTCACCGACGGCCGCGTCGCGTTCTCGGCGTTGCGCGACGGCAGGTGGACGATCGTCTCCTCCGAGCCCGACGGTTCGGACCTCCGTGTAGAGGGTGATATGGAGCGCGACTACTGGGCACCGGCGTACGATCCGAATTCCGGCCGCATCGTCGCATTCGGACCGGGAGAGGACGAGCCGGCGACCCGCTTCGAGACCGACGCGCCGGGACCGTTTCTCGCGAACCCGCCGCACAGCGTGGAGCTGCCCGATCGCAGGCTGAAGCTCCACGCGGTCCGAGGCTATCTCCCGACACTCGACCCGGAGGCAGGCGAGGTAGCCACGAGCGAAGGCTTCAGTCGTCTCGTGGTCAGCCGGCTGGATGGAACGAACAAGCGAATCGTCTTCGACAGCGCAGGAGAGGATCGTTATCGGGGAGACCTCGGGGTGTTCGGCCCCACCTGGTCGGATGACGGCGCCTGGCTCGCGTTCGGCGTCGGGCTACCGTTCTCACCCGTTGCGGACGTCGACATCTGGAAGAGCCGCGCCGATGGCACCGAGGCGGTGAACCTCACTCCCGATTCCGATGCCAACGACGCGCTGCCGGATTTCTCCCCGGACGGCCGGCGCATCGTCTTCCGCAGCACGCGGGACGGGAACAAAGAGATCTACCTGATGAACGCCGATGGAACCGGCCCGCGGCGCCTGACGGAGTCGGAGGCGACGAACACGATGCCGTCGTTCTCGTCGAGCGGAGACCGCGTAGCCTTCGTGTCGACGCGCGACGGAGACTACGAGATCTATATCGTCGACCTGGCGGAAGATGGGAGCCCCGGCACGCTTCAGCGGATGACGAACAGCCCGGGCCGCGACATGCACCCGAAGTTCTCGCCGGACGACAAGTGGATGCTGTTCGCCTCCCAGCGCGGGGGCTTTGGCGACGAGGTGCCGCTGCTCAGGGTCATCTTCCAGCCCCAACCATACGGAGAGGTGTTCGCGATGCGCCTGGAGGATGGCGAGGTCTTTCGCCTGACCCAGAACAAGTGGGAGGACGGACCGGCCGCGTGGGGACCGTCTCCGGGCAAGTGAACTGAGCGACCGATGAGCCAGGCGTTCACCGTCGCCCTGATCCAGAACTGTGCCGGGCCCGAGGTCGAGGCCAACATCGCCGAGACCCTGGCCATGAGCCGCGAGGCGGCCGACCGGGGCGCCTCGCTCATCTGCCTGCCGGAGTACTTCAGCGCGCTCTCGTCGGAGGGGCCGAAGCTCACCATGGAGGCCTTCGAGGAGGAGGCCCATCCCGCCCTCCCGGCCTACGCCGAGCTGGCGCGCGAGCTTGAGATCTGGGTGCTGCTGGGCTCGCTGCCGATCGCGGCGGCCGGCGGCAGATTTCATAACCGCAGCTACCTCATCGGCCCGGACGGGGTGGTGGCCCGGCGCTATGGCAAGATCCACCTCTTCGACGTGGACCTGGCCGGGGACGAGCGTTATCGCGAGTCGGAGACCGTCGAGCCCGGAGGAGAAGCGGTAACGGCCGAGCTCCCCTGGGGCAGGCTCGGGATGACGATCTGCTATGACCTTCGGTTTCCAAACCTATACCGGACGCTGGCCCAGGCCGGGGCCGATTTCCTGGCAGTGCCCGCCGCGTTCACGAGGACCAGCGGCGAGGCTCACTGGCATGTCCTGAACAGGGCGCGTGCGATCGAGAACGGCGCCTACATCCTCGCCCCCTGCCAGTGCGGCGAGCACGCCGGTGGAGGTCAGACTTACGGCCATTCACTGGTCGTCGACCCCTGGGGAAGGGTGCTGGCCGATGGTGGCGACGAGCCCGGCATCGTCCTGAGTGAGATCGACCCTACCAAGGTTGTCGAGGCGCGCGTCATGATCCCCTCGCTACGCCACGACCGGCCCTTCGAGCGCATCGGGAAATGCCCTGAGGTTGGTGACGATTGTCACTGAACCGGGAAGTCCTCAGCCGGCGCTCAGCGCGGCCGCCAGATCCGCTTGGTAATGATCCGTATTAGTCGTCCCACGGGAAGATCGTGCGCCAGTCGTCCTTCATGCTGACGATCGTGATGCCCCAGCGCTCCGCCTCGTCGAGGCCCTTGTCGAGACGACCGATCCTCGACTCTCGGTCGTAGGCGTACTCGCGCTCCGCGTCGTCGTGGTGGACGAGGAACATCAGCTTCGCCCCGTCGCCGCCCGCGGCGTACTGGAGCATCGGCAGATCGCCGTCGGAGTTGCCGAACGCGGCGATCGGCCGCCGGCCGATAAAGCGCTTGATCGCCACCGGCTTGCCTTCCTTGTCACCGAAGAAGTGGAGCTCGGGCAGGCGCATGAGGAACGTGCTGTCGCCCTCGACGCGGAACTCGGTCTCGATGCTGCTGCCGATGACCTGGTCGGGTGGGATGCCGTAGGCTTGCTCGGCAAAGGTACGCATGAACTCGATGCCGCCGGCCGAGGCGATGAACGTCTTGAAGCCGTTGGTGCGCAGAAAGCGCAGCACTTCCAGCATCGGCTGGTAGATGATCTCGTCGAACGGGCGATCGAAGCGAGGGTGCCGCGCCGTGTCCAGCCACTCTCGGGCGATGACGCTGAACTCCTCGGCGGTGAGGCCGGCATGCGTCGCGGCAACGACCTGGCCGAGCTCCGCGAGGCCCATCTGCCCCAGCGCCTCCCGATCGTCCTCGAGGATCGCCTTGAACGGCTGTTCGGCCCTCCACTCGGGGTGATCGTCGGCCATCGAGCGCACCCGGTCCACGGCGAACAGCAGCTGGAAGTACAGCGGATTCTCGGCCCACAGGGTGCCGTCGTTGTCGAACGTGGCGATCCGCTCACTCGCGGGCACGAAGGAAGGACTCGCCGGGTTGGTGACTGCGGCGACGAAGTCGAGGATCCGTTGCTTCGCGTCCCCGTCGTTCCAGGAGGGCAACGGGTTGGACCAGGTATCATCCAAGGGGGGGCTCTCACTCTGCGGTGCGCTATCGCCCGGCGGGCTGCAAGCTACCAGGAGGGTCAGAGCCGCGGAGCCTGCGATCTTGCTTGCGATGGTCATTGGAAGAGTTCCTTGAAGGATTGACGCTTACAGTAGAGGCAAAGAGACGGGCCCGAAGGCCCGCCTCTCGGGTTGCTGGTCAACTAGTGGCTCGGCGGTGACAGCTTCTCCATCACCTGGTCGATGGTGAAGCTGGCGGGGGTCTGACGCGGCGGGAACTCCTGGAACGTCGCCAGGAACTTTCCGACGTATTGCTGCGCCGGCACAAGCAGGAAGATCCGGTCGATCAGCCAGTCGTAGTAGGTGTTCGACGTCTCGATCGCCCTCTCGTATGGGTCTCGTCGCAAGTTGAAGACGAGCGGGATGCGCAGCTGTATCCATGGATCGATCCACGCACGGAGTCCCGCATCCGAACGCTGCTCCAAGAACATCAGCTTCCAATCGGCGTAACGCAGCGCCGTCAGGTCACCGGTGTCGGAGAAGTAGAAGATCTCCTTTCGGGGACTCACGTCGGTTTGGCCGGTCAGGAGCGGCAGGATGTCGTAGCCGTCCAAATGGACCTTGTAGTCCCGGCCCATCGCACTCGACGTGTAGCCGTCCAGCAGGTCGGCCTTGATGCCCTCCTTGCCGGCGACCGCTGCTAGCGTCGGAAGCCAGTCCATGTGGTGGACGATCTCGTTCGAAACCGAACCGGCCGGGATCTGACCCGGCCAGCGGACCATCGCGGGCACGCGCCAGCCACCCTCCCAGTTCGTGTTCTTCTCGCCATGGAAAGGCGACCAGGCCGCGTCGGGCCACGTGGTCATGTGCGGGCCGTTGTCGGTGCTGTAGAACACCATGGTGTTGTCGGCGATGCCGAGCTCGTCGAGCAGGTCGAGGAACTTCCCGATGTGCATGTCGTGCTCGACCATGCCGTCGGCGTACTCGTCCTGCCCCGAGATCCCCCGCAGCTCCGGCTTCACGTGTGTGCGGAAGTGCATCCGGGTCCCATTCCACCACACGAACCACGGGGTGCCGGCGGCTTCCGCATCGCGAATGAAGCGGAGCGCCGCCTCGACCGTCTCGTCGTCGATCGTCTCCATGCGCTTCTTGGTGAGCGGTCCCGTGTCCTCGACCCTCTGCGTCCCGTCCGGATTGGCCCAGCTGTGGATGACGCCGCGCGGACCGAATGCTTCGTGGAAGGTACGCCCATCGGCCAGGACCATCTCGCCCGGATAGTCCTCGTTCTCGGGCTCCTCTTCGGCGTTCAGGTGGTAGAGATTCCCGAGAAACTCGTCGAAGCCGTGGTTCGTCGGCAGGAACTCATCCCGGTCCCCGAGGTGGTTCTTGCCGAACTGTCCCGTGGTGTAGCCCTGATCCTTGAGGATGACGGCGATCGTCGGATCCTCGACCTGCAGGCCCAGATCGGCGCCCGGAAGACCGACCTTCGACAGGCCGGTTCGGAAGACGCTTTGCCCGGTGATCCAGGAGGAGCGGCCGGCCGTGCAGCTCTGCTCGCCGTAGTAGTCGGTGAACATCATGCCTTCGTTGGCGATCCGGTCGATGTTCGGCGTTCGGTAGCCCACCATGCCCATCGTGTAGGCGCTGATGTTGGACTGGCCGATGTCATCGCCCCAGACCACCAGGATGTTGGGCTTGTCCTGGGCGAATCCTGGCGAGGCGCCGAGTGCGGCGAACAGCAGGACCGCCGCCGCTAAGAGAGGCCTCTTCATGTGTCCCTTCATGCTCAGTTCTCCTCCGTGGGAATTCAAACCTCCGAAATGTCTAAGCGCTCAATTACCAACCGTACACTCACGTATGTCAAGAGGAGTTACCCGGGGTGGCTGGCGGGTCGTTGCATGGGCGCCCGACTGACCCGACTGAACGGAGCCCGCCGTGGTCTTCTGAAGGAAGCCGCTGCTAGCTCTCGAGGCCCCGGAGCTCACGCTCCAACCGGCGAGTCTCATTACGAAGACGGGACTTCTGGGCGAGATCGCTCGCGGCGTTGTACTCGGCCTCCAGCTTGGCGAGCTGGTTTCGAACCTCTTCCGCTTGCTGCGCGCGCTCGACCTTGGCTTGCGCCCGATCGAACATGATGTGGTCGGGGTGCGCCTGTATCGCTTCGTCGGCACGTCTCGCCTCTGAATCGGGGAGGATCGCCTCACCCGCCTCCAATTGTCTACCTACCTCATAGACGGGGCTGACGATCTCGATTCCGGCTCCGTGCAGGGTGTCGAGGACCGCTGCCCGCAGCTGAGCCCGCGCCTGCAGCAGGTGGGACGAGCAGTTCGACAGCCGGCCGCCCACGGAGGACATCAACAATAACGACCTCAGCTTCACGACCTCGCTCGGCTGGACTTTCTAGTCGCCGGCCCCGCAGTCGGGCCGCCGGCTGCGGCGTCGCCTACCTGTCAGGCCCTGGCATCGACGGGCCACGTCAGCTGCCGTCAGCCGGGCTCGGATGCCGCGCCCGCCAGCGGACGATGTTGTACTCGGCCCCGAAGATCAGCACCGCCGCCGAGAGGTAGAGCCAGAGGAGAAGCACGATGATCGATGAGAGCGGGCCGTACACGGCCTCGAAGTCGGCCAGGCGGCCCAGGTAGAACAGGAAACCGTACTTGCCGAGCTCGAACAGGACGGCTCCGAGAACGGCACCGGGCAGGATCTGTCGCCAGTGGGTCTCGATGTAAGGCGTCACCTTGTAGATCAACGCATAGATGAGGAAGGCGAAGAGCGCGGCGGCGACCGAGCCGCCGATCCGGCTCAGCGTGCCTGGGTCGATGCCCAATCTCGCCAGTAGCGTCAGGTCGAGTTTCGCCAGGATCTCGAGCGTTGCGGTCACGGAGACGGATAGGATCAGCAGGAGCGAGACGACGAGGGTCATCAGCACGTAGCGAAGCCTGGCGAGCAGATAAGGATGGGTGCGCTTCGCGCCGAGGGCTCGGTTCACGCCTCGGGTAATGGCCCCGAATCCCGCGCTGCCCGACCAGAAAAGGCCGATCAGTCCGATCGCTCCCAAGGCGCCTCGCGCGCCGACGACCGACTCCAGGTTCTGTCTCACAAGGTCGGCGCTCCCGGGCAGGAACTCGTTCAGGGAGCCGTAGAGCCGATCCCGCGCAACCTTGGACTCGAAGAAGTATCCCGCCGCCGAGATCACCCCCAGCAGCAGCGGAAAGATCGAGAAGAACGCATAGAAGGCGATGGCGGCCGAGAGATCGGTTCCGTGGTCCTCCAGCCACTTCCGGGCGGCTCGGCGCATGATCCGCACCTCGGACATGAAGACGCCGTCGCCGGCAACAGCCTTCTCCGCCTCGGTCGTCATGCTCCGCCTCTCACGCGTCCCCGCAAGCCAGCGCGCCCGTCACCCAATGGCGTGCCGAGGAGTCGTCGATTCATGACTGCCGTCGCTTCCCACTTGCCGTTTACCCGACTCCGACTTGCCGTCCAAAGCTCCCCTCAGTCTACTGGCCACTAGTGTGTAGGGGCCAAACCCGACCTGCCAGGGGGGTGAAGTGGTGATGGATTCATGAAGCGTCGCCTGACGCTCTTGATCGAGAACATGGGGGAGTCCACGACCGCGTGCCTGTTGGCGATGGTGCAGGGGAACGTGCTGGCCGTCACGGCGAGCCACTGGCTGATTGCCTCCCGCACCGGGATCGTCGCGGGCCTGGTCGCCGCGGCGGTGTTGTTTGCGATTCAAAGGCTCGACAAATGGGTCATTGCCGGGACGCTCGCGATCGTCACCGCGGTGGTGGATTTCTTCAGCCACCCGGCCCAGTTCGGGCCGTTCGCGACGGAGGCGATCGTGACCGGCCTCGTCGCCGGCGCGCTCTCGCTGCTAGTGGCGAAGGTCAGCCGCGGCTGGATGGCCCGCCGGCAGAAGGACGCCGAGAGAGCGCCGGCCCGATAGGCTCTAGACCAACCCCTGACATGTCTTGCAATAATACGATAGCCGTGCTAGCATATAGTTATGATACAGTCGTTCGCGGATGCTGGCGCGGAGGATCTGTTCAACGGACGCAACTCGAAGGCGGCCCGGCGGACTCTGCCCCGGCAGCTCTGGCGCCGCACTCAGAACAAGCTCTCTCTACTGGATTATGCGGCGGAGCTGTCCGACGTCGGGAACGTACCAGGCAACCGGCTGGAATCCCTGAAAGGCGGTCGTAAGGGCCAGTACAGCATCCGGATCAACGATCAGTACCGAATCTGCTTCCGTTGGACGGATACCGGTCCAGAGGATGTCGAAATCGTCGACTACCACTAAGGGAGTTGAAAGGAGAGAAAGGAGAAAAAGTGGTCAGAATACCGACACACAGGCCGCCGCCGCATCCGGGCGAGCTGCTCCGCGAGGAGTTTCTGGAGCCACTGAAGATGACTCAGACCGAGCTGGCGGCTGCGATCGACGTGCCGTTCCAGCGCGTGAACGACTTGGTGAATGGCCGGCGCGGGATCACTCCGGATACGGCGCTTCGGCTCGCGAAGTTATTCCGCACGACGCCGGACCTCTGGCTCGACATGCAGCGAGCGTGCGATCTCTACACCGCGTACCGAAAGGGAAGCGGCGTGCTTAAAAAGATCAAGCCGATCAAGATGGTGGCTTGAAGGCCCGAGTCACTCTGACGGCGTCTGTCTGGCGGCGAGCCGACGGCAAGCGCGCTGTGTCCGAAGCGAGGAGAGAGTGAAGCACGTAATGCGGACCCTCAACAACCCCGAGCACCGTCGCGAACTGCTTGCCCGTCTGGCGCGCCTGGATCCGGCGCAGCCGCCGCGCTGGGGAAGCCTCACGCCTCCGCGGATGCTCGCGCACCTGTGCGACCAGATGCGCATGCCGCTGAGAGACGAGTCGTCGCCACCCGTACGCGCGCCGACGCGATACCCGGTCCTTCGCGAGCTCCTCCTCTACGTACTGCCGTGGCCCAAGGGCAAGGTCCAGGCGCCTCCCGGGGCATTCGATGCCGATCCCGCCGGGTGGTCGGAGGATTTGGCCACGTTGAGCGGGCTGGTCGATGAGTACGTGAGTCTCTATCCGGACCGAGAGTGGCCGGATCATCCGCATTTCGGCCGGATGAACCGGCGTGCTTGGGGGGCGTTCTGCCACAAGCACTTCGATCACCACCTGAGGCAGTTCGGCGGCTGAGTAGGCGGTCGTCGACGTCCGCAGGCGGCGGTCGTCCCGAGCGCGCAAGAAGTCCTGTTCGACACCTCGACCGGATCGCTGTGCCGACCGTCGCCCTGTAGTGGATCTCCCGACTTGACCGGTTCACGACGGCTCCCGAGCCTTCCTCCATGAGTCGCGCGATCCTCTTCCTCGTCGTCTTCGCCTTCCTGACCCCCGTCCCGGCAGCGCTTGGCCAGAACGTCAACGTCGAAGTCCGGGTCGACGGCCTGACGGAGGAGCTGGAGCAGAACGTGAGGGCGGTCAGCAGCCTGGAACGCGCTTCTCGCCAGGGCGGGCGCTCCGCGGCGACGGTCCTCTGGTTCTTCGATCGGGCGCCGGCCGAGATCGAGCTCGCGCTGCAGCCCTTCGGCTTCTACCGGCCGACGATCGAGGCCGATCTCCAAAGGCAGGAGGCGCCGTGGGTCGCGCGCTTCGTGATCGACCCCGGGCCTCCGACGATCGTCACCGCGGTGAATGTCCGTGTGTCGGGTCCCGGAGAAGCGGACTCGGCCTTCGCAGCCGCGGTCGACGAATTCCCGCTCACGGTCGACGACACCCTGAATCATGCCCTCTACGAGGAGGGAAAGAGGCGGATCACCGCGATCGCGGCTGAGCGAGGATACCTGGATGCCGCCTTCCAGACGCACGAGATCCGGGTGGACGTGCCGCGCTCCACTGCCGAGATCACGCTCGACTTCCGCAGCGGGCCCCGCTTCCAGTTCGGCCCGGTGACCATCCACCAGGACATCGTCCACCCCCGGCGCATGGGGGGCTACGTCACCATGGAGCCGGGGGATCCGTTCAGCGCGCAGGCGCTGCTAGACCTCCAGAGCAACCTCGAGGCCGCTACATACGTTCAGCGGGCCGAGGTTCGGGTCGAAAGGGAGGGCGCGGAGGGGCTTCAGGTGCCGGTCGCGGTCGACGTGTATCCTACCCGGCCCGCCCGCTTCGAGCTCGGCGCCGGCTACGGGACCGATACCGGGGTTCGCGGCACGTTCGAGGTGCTGTTTCGGCGCCTCAATCGCTGGGGACATACCGGCACCTTCCGGGCGGAAGTCTCGCAGATAGAGCTCAGCGCGGCGTTCGAGTACGAGATCCCGCCGATCTTCCCCCGGACCGCGACCTGGAGCCTCGTTGGCGGCATCGGCGACTTCAGCCCCGAATGGAGCACGACGTTTCTTCGGACCCTGGGGATGAGGCTCAGGGTCAGCCGCTGGGGCCTGCTCTCGGTCTTCGGCGTGAGCTACGACATCGACACGTTCCGAATCGGCGAGGCGGAGAAGGTGGAAGGCGAGGAGCGCCCGCCGCCTCTTCAGGAAGGTGACTCGAACCTCCTCAACTTCTCATTCAGCTCGACGAAGTCCGTCATCGAAGGCGCCCCGCGGACCCTACACGGCGTGCGGATTCGCGTCGGCGCCGTGGGCGCGAGCAAGTCCCTCGGCTCGAGCGCCAGCTACTTCCTGCCGACGCTGAACGCGAAATGGGTCCAGGAGGTCCTGCCCAAGACGCGGATCCTCGTTCGCGGGCAGCTGGGGCAGAACTTCACCGGCGACTTCCCCGATTTGCCGCCCAGTGCCCGCTTCGTCGCCGGCGGGGTTGAGAGCGTGCGCGGCTACGCCTTCCAGTCCCTGGGTCCGATGCTGCCCGGGCCGGACGGGGAGCTCGTTCTTGTCGGCGGCAAGTCGCTGCTCACGGGCAGCTTCGAAGCGGACGTCATCTTCCCCACCGGCAAGCTGGGCCAGTTGGGGTTCGCCGTCTTCGTGGACACCGGCAACGCCCTTCGGTCGTTCTCTGACATCCGGCTCGAGACCGGTGTCGGAGCGGGTCTGCGGTGGGTCTCGCCGGTGGGCGTGGTCCGACTGGACGGCGCCTTCGGGGTCAGCCAGCCCGGCCCCCCGTTTCGGATCCACTTCAGCATGGGGCCGGACATCGCGCCATGAAGAGATGGATCAGGGTCTCGCTGATGGGCCTTTCGGCGATCCTCCTCGCCGGTGGAGCGTTGGCGTGGTTTGGCTTGATGACGGCGCCGGGTGCCCGTCTGGTGCTGGACTTCGTCGAGCCCCGGATCCCGGGCACTCTCTCGTACGCAGGGTTGAGGGGCCGTCTAATCGGTCCACTGGAGCTCGAGGGCGTTCGCTACGCGAACGGAGCCGTGGAGGTGCGCGCGGAGAACCTTGCCCTCGACTGGCATCCTCTCGCCCTGTTCGACGGTCGCCTTCACCTCGACAGGCTGTATCTGCAGGGCGTGGATGGCATGTTCGATCCGAATGCCCTGCCCGATGGTGAGGACGACGGAGATAAGAAGAACGGCGAAGGGCAGGATGGGGCGCAGGACGCGGGCGAGGGAGCGGGCGGGCTCCCTCTCGTTATCGAGTTCAACGACCTGTTGGCGACAGGCGTCACCTTCGTGGCCGGAGACTGGGCTGCCCTCAGGGAGACGAGCCTCTCCGCCACCGGCACGCTGGATGGCTTCGCGGTCGAGCTGAGCGGTCAGCTCAGTGCCGACCCGCTCCCGGTTTCGACGATCGCTCTCGCCGGCAGCGGGAGCCTGAACGGAGTATCGTTGGATTCGCTCAGCCTGGTCAGCGGGGTCGGAACGATCGCGGCATCGGGAGGCGTCGACTGGCAGCCCGACCTCACGTGGGACCTCATCGTGCGCGGCGACTCTCTGGCGCCGGGTACCATGGCCGAGGTCCCCGCGGACTGGCCCGGATGGCTCAGCCTGAGGGCCGCCTCTCGAGGATCGCTGATCGGCGGCACGCCGACCGCCGATATCGCGGTCGACACTCTCCACGGATCCGTGCGTGGCTATCCGATCTCGGGCAGGGCGGCGCTGGAGGTCGACGGCTCGAGGATTCTGGTGCCGGACACGGACCTTGAGTGGGGCCCCCTGTCGATCCGCGCCGATGGGGTCTACGCGGACACGATCGACATCGGGTTCGAGATCGAGGCGCCGGATCTGGCGGGCGTCCTTCCGGGTGGTCGCGGCAGCGTCCGAGCGGAGGGAAGAGCGTCCGGACCGCGGAGCCTCCCCCACGTGAACGCGAGCCTCAGCGCCCGCGGCGCCGCGTACGGCGACGTCACGCTCCGGAGCGCGGAGGGCCGCGTCACGCTCGACCTCGGCCCGAGCGGAGCCGTCGATGCGGTGGTGTTCGTGAGCGGCCTCGAGACTCCACAGTTGGCCATCGACGAGCTGGATGCCGCCGTCCGCGGCAGGGTCGACGCTCACCGCTTGAGCCTCCAGGCGAGCAACGATGAGTACGCGCTCGCGGTCGACGCGGAGGGAGGGGTGGCCGGAGCGATCTGGCGGGGTGTGCTCGAGGCGATCGAGATCGAGACCCCTCGAGTGGGTGACTGGGCTCTCCAGGAGCCCGTGCGGCTGGAGCTCTCGCAGGGCACCGTCTCGCTGGGCGAGCTGTGCCTGGCGAGCGGGGAAGGAAGGCTCTGCGCCGCGGGTGAGTTCGCCGGCGAGGATACCTGGAAGGCGGTCGCCTCGCTCGACGGGATTCCGTTGGCGATCGCGAGGCCTTTCCTACCTCCCGACCTGTCCCTCGAGGGCACCGTCGACGGGTCGCTCGACCTCGCCTCGGGCGACACGGCTCTACCCGTCGGGCGGGCCGAGATCTCGCTGTCCTCCGGGCACGCGGCATTCGTACTCTCCGACGACACGCTTCGCGTAAGCCATGTCGGGGATCTGAAGTTGGAGTCGTCCGCCGAAGGCCTGAGTGCTGAACTGGCCTGGATGCCGGCCTTGGCGGACGGGGGAGGGTCAGCTCGGATCCACGTCGGTCTCGTCAGCGCGGACATCCTCTCCGAGCTGGAGCGGGGCGATCCTTTGACGGCTCTGGTCCGCGGCGACTGGAAAGCGGAAGCCTCGATCGAGGAGCTCCAGCTTTCGGCGTTGGAGGCGTTCCTGCCTTCGGATTTGGGCGCCGAGGGCGCACTGAGAGCCACTCTGGACGCCACGGCCGAAGCCGGCCGCGTCAGCGGCGCGCTCTTCCTGGAGCCATCGAGCGGCTCGATCGAGCTGGCCGAAGACGCCGAGACGGAGGCCCTCGAGCTCAGAGAGCTCTCGGTTCAGGTCGACGCCGACGACGCGGGCGTGATCGGAACGATCGGCTTCTCCCTCCACGGCCTGGGCGGCCGCTCACTCGGCGGCATGCGGGTCGAGGCCCGCTCCGATGCGATCGTTCTCGGCCGGCCGCTCACCGATCGCGTGCTCGAGGCCGATGTCGAGGGATCCTTCGATCTAGCGACACTGACGACGCTGACGCACGGCTTCGTCGACGCCACCGGGAGCGCGGATCTCGACTTCTCTCTCAGGCACGAGTCGGGCGACTTCGAAGCTCTGGGTGGGGCACGAGCCGAGGGACGGGCGGACGTCGAGGTGCTCGGCATCGCGCTGGAGGACCTGAGCCTTACCGTCGACGCGGACGGTGAGCGGCTGGTGATCGACGGGCGCGTTTCCTCTGGCGAGGGCCGCCTCACGCTCAGCGGCGAGAAGGTGCGGGGAGAGTCGACCTCCATGCAGTTGGAGGGAGATCGCTTCCTGGCCGCCGCCAGGGACGAGCTCCGGCTCGAGCTCACTCCCGATCTCCGGCTCGAGGCCAGCGGCACCCGCATCGATCTGTCGGGCGAGGTCGTCGTTCCCCATGCTCGAATCGAGCTTCTCGAGGTGCCCTCTACCGGGGTCGGGGTCTCCAGCGATGTCGTACTGCTGGGAGTGGAAACCGAACCCGAGCTCGAGGAATCCAGCCTCGTGGAGATCTTCACCGATGTCATGCTCTCCCTTGGCGACGACGTGTCCTTCCGGGGCCTGGGGCTCACCACCATGATCGACGGATCGCTCAGGGTGACGGACCGACCGGACACGCCGAGCCGAGGGGACGGTGTTCTGAGCTTGCGTGACGGACGGTTTCGAGGCTTCGGGTTGAACCTGGTCGTCGATCCGGGCGAGATGATCTTCTCCGGTCCGCTCGACAAGCCGAGGCTCCGGATCGTCGCGTATCGACAGGCGGACGATGGCACGCGCGCGGGAGTCGCGGTCAACGGTCCGGCCGACGGAGCCCGCCTCGACATCTGGTCCGAACCGCCTCTGAGCGATCAAGAGGCCGTGTCGTACATGTTCTCCGGCCAGCCGCTCGACCGAGGCAGCACCCAGCTCAACCGAGCCAACGCCCAGGAGCTCCAGGCTGAGGGTGGATCGGCCCTCATGGGCTCGAACGTGTTGACCCAGGCTGCGGGCATGGCCATCGGTCTCGACGAGACGCGGATCGACGCCGGCGATAGAAGGGAAGACGCGGAGTTCATCGCCGGGAAGTACATCACGCCGCGACTCTACGTGGCTTACGTTACCGGACTGTTTGAGGCCGTCAACTTGCTTCGCATCCGCTACACGTTGTACAAGGGCTTCAGGCTTCAAGTGGAGACGGGAACCCGTTCGACGGCCGATCTGCTCTACCGGTTCGACGTCGGGCGGTGACCGGCAAGCGACCGACCGGGTGCCTCAGCGCTGTCGAC
Source organism: Gemmatimonadota bacterium (assembly GCA_039588495.1). Classification (GTDB taxonomy): domain Bacteria; phylum Gemmatimonadota; class Gemmatimonadetes; order Palauibacterales; family Palauibacteraceae. The sequence goes on from JBDGZR010000005.1 coordinate 45,452, forward strand.
GCAGCGCCGCCGGTGTGAGGCCGTCGGCGAGAGCAGGTCCGCGTCCCGGTTTCCACTCTCGGCGCGACCACGTACCTTAAGCTCCCGCGCGTCCCCCACTGCACATCAACCACGAGGATCAGGCACATGCACGCTCGAATAGTCCTCTCCGTCTCGCTGATCGCGGTCGCCATGACCGCCGCCGCAGCTCCGCTGGCGGCGCAGGATCCGATCCCTCCCAGCGAGGGGCTGGAGAGCGCTTTCCCCGAAAGGAGACCGTTCTCGCCCTATGCCGGGCGCAACTTCCCGACCCATGTGTTCTGGGGCGACACCCACGTCCACACAGCGATGTCGATGGACGCCGGCGCGTTCGGGGCCCGCCTCACACCCGAAGACGCATACCGCTTCGCTCGCGGGGAAGAGGTGATCTCGTCGACGGGGCTTCCTGTGAAGCTATTCCGGCCGCTCGACTTCATCGTCGTCTCAGACCACTCGGACAACATGGGCTTCTTCCCTCGTCTCTATGAGGGAGATCCTGAGTTTCTGGCCGATGAGACCGGGAAGCGCTGGTACGAGATGATCCAGAGAGGCGGCCAGGAGGGCGTGCAGGTGGCTGTCGAGGTCATCACCGGCTTCACGCAGGGGACCTTCCCGCCGGCGCTCGAGTCGCGTCCGGGAACGGCGGCCTACCGGGACGCCTGGGATGAGGCGATCGATGCGGCCGAGGAGTACAACGCTCCCGGGAGTTTCACCGCCTTCATCGGCTACGAGTGGACGTCGACGACCGGTGGCTACAACCTCCACCGCGTGGTCATCTACCGGGATGGTGAGGCCAAGGCCGGCGTGATGACCCCCTACACGACGCTGACCCCCGAGGGAAGCGACGACCCGGTCGACCTCTGGGAGTGGATGGCGCAGTACGAGGACAAAACCGGGGGGCGGCTGCTGGCGATCGCCCACAACGGAAACCTCAGCAACGGGATCATGTTCCCGCTCGAAGAGACCTTCTCGGGTCGGCCGGTGGATGGCTCGTACGCGCAGACCAGAGCCAAGTGGGAGCCCCTGTATGAAGCCACGCAGATCAAGGGCGACGGCGAGACCCACCCCTTCCTGTCGCCGGACGACGAGTTCGCCGACTACGAGACCTGGGACCAGGGCAACCTGGATCTCTCGGCGCGCAAGGAGGACTGGATGCTCGAGTTCGAGTATGCCCGATCGGGCCTCGGCGTCGGCCTGCAGATCGAGGAAAGGCTCGGCACCAACCCGTACAAGTTCGGCATGATCGGCTCGACCGACAGCCACACGGCGCTGGCCACTGCCGAAGAGGAGAACTTCTTCGGCAAGCACTCGGGCTCGGAGCCGGGTCCGAAGCGCTGGGAGCACCCCATGGCCAAGATGGGCGACGTCGAGTACGCAGGCTGGTCGATGGCCGGGTCGGGCTACGCGGGCGTCTGGGCGCACGATAACACCCGCGAGGCGCTGTTCGACGCCATGATGCGGAAGGAGACCTACGCCACCACCGGCCCCCGGATGATCGTACGCTTCTTCGGCGGCTGGGACTTCACTCAGGCAGATGCGAAGAGCCGACTCCCGGCCAATCAGGGGTACGCCAGAGGCGTCCCGATGGGCGGCGATCTCAGCGCTGCCCCCGCCGGCAAGTCGCCCACCTTCCTGGTGGCGGCCCTGCGGGACGTGATCTCGGGCAACCTGGACCGGATCCAGATCGTCAAGACTTGGCTCGATGACGGAGAGCGGATGGAGCGGGTGTACGATGTGGTCTGGGCGGGTAATCGGACTCCGGGCGCGGACGGGGTGCTGCCGCCGGTTGGGAACACGGTCGATGTGGCCAATGCGACCTGGACGAACACGATCGGTGCGCCGGAACTGATCGGCGTGTGGACGGATCCGGACTTCGATCCGTCGGTGCGGGCGGCATACTACGCCCGGGTGATCGAGATTCCCACACCGAGATGGACAGCCTACGAAGCGCTCCGCTTCGGCGTCACCATGCCCGACGAAGTACCCATGATCACCCAGGAGCGGGCCTACACCAGTCCGATCTGGTATACGCCCTGATGGTGCGGGCCGCGCGGATCGTGCGCGGCCCACCATTGCACGGACAGCAGAACCAAAAGAGGAAGAAACATGAGCGAATCCGGCATGCGTTTCATCGAGCCGCCGCAGCCCGACGATCGTGTCGTGGCCGTCGAGATGAAGGGCGAGATGACGGGAGAAGACATGAAGGCGATGGTCGAGCGGTTTCAGGCCGTCCTGGACCGGGGCGAGAAAGCGCTTCTCTTCATCGACATGACGGGCTACGAAGGCTTCGAGCTCGGGGTCATCGGGGAGAAGTTCAAGAACATAGGGATGCTGTGGAACGCTCTCGACAAGTATGCCGTCGTCGGCGACAAGCGGTGGATGGAGGCCTGGATCAAGATCATCGACCCCCTGACGAGCCCGCAGATCAAGCACTTCCAGCCCGAGGAGACCGAGGCGGCCTGGGCGTGGCTCCTGGCCTCCGAGTCGGTCGGGAGCACCTAGCCTTCCAGGATCTGCTGTGACCTGACCGGTCTCAAGCTCGCATGAGCGATAGGGAAGATCTGCTTCTGACTAAGGTCGGCGGGTGGCCGCGTATGCCGGACACGCGGGGTCGCTCGACGACGGGCCTTCCGGTCTCTCTGGCGCGTCAGGCCTCCAAGCGCCTTCAGGCCGTCTGCGTCGCGCTTATCGCCGTCCTCGCGATCGGCTGGCTCGGGGTCAACTGGATCGAAGGCCAGCTCCCGCACGAATTCTCAGATCCGATGCAGTACGGGCCCGGGGTGACGATGCTGGCGGCATCGCTCCTCGTGCTTGGCCTCGCTCGGAACTCCCGTCTCTCCGCGGCGGTCGTCATCAGGCTCGGCCTCGTCTACCAGGTGATCATCAGCTTCTGCATCGCCTTCTCACAGTACTGGGGAGCCTTCGATGGCGTGGGGACAGAGCAGGTCACCGGCGACGTGGTCGGTCTGTCCGCCGTCGCGATGTGGATGATGTTCTTCTCGGTCATCGTACCTGCCAGGCCTCGGCAGGCGCTGATCGCGCTCACCCTGTCGGCGTCCGCGGTGCCCATGACGATCGCGTTGCTCGCCCGATCGGGCGGCACGCCGGCTCTCGGCCCCCAGCAGTTCGTGTTCGTCTTCGTTCTGCCCTATGCGATCGCCCTCGCCATGTCCTATATCGCCGCGCGAATCATCTATGGGTTGGGCAAGGAGGTTCTTCGCGCCCAGGAGATGGGCAGTTACCGTTTGCTGGAGCTCATCGGGCGGGGCGGCATGGGCGAGGTCTGGAAGGCGAGTCACAACATGCTCGCGCGGCCCGCGGCGATCAAACTGATTCGGCGTGACGTCTCGGACGTGGAGCCTGGGGGGGCGGAAGCCGCGGTGGCTCGCTTCGAGCACGAGGCGCAGGCGACCGCTTCCCTGCAGTCGCCTCACACGGTCGAGCTCTACGACTTCGGCGTCAGCGAGGACGGCTCATTCTACTACGTGATGGAGCTCCTGGACGGCATCGATCTCGAGTCCCTCGTTGGCCAATTCGGCCCGCTCCCCGCCGAGCGCGTCTTACATATCCTTCGCCAGGCCTGCCTGTCGCTTGGTGAAGCACATCGGCGCGATCTCGTTCACCGAGACATAAAGCCTGCCAACCTCTACGTGTGCCGACACGCCTTCGAGCCCGATTTCGTGAAGGTCCTGGATTTCGGTCTCGTGAGGCACGCGACATTCGAGGTAGACTCGAGCCCGCTGACCAGAAGAGGGATGCTCGCAGGAACACCGACGTACCTGGCTCCGGAGATCGCAGCGGGTAGCGAGGGGATCGATGGACGGGCCGACATCTACTCGCTGGCCTGTGTGGCCTACAAGCTGCTCACAGGGCGCTGCGTGTTCGAGGAGGACACCGTCGTCGCCACGATCGTCGCTCACGTGAAGGCCTCTCCGCCGCCTCCCAGCAGATTCTCCGAAATGCCAATCCCAGCTGGGTTGGAAAGCCTCATTCTGGCGTGTCTTTCCAAGGATCCGGCCGATCGCCCGCGAACCTGCGAAAACCTCGCCCACGAGTTGGGAGGAATCGACCTGGTCGAGCCCTGGACGGCCGAACGCGCTGCCAAGTGGTGGCGCCTTCACGTCCCGACCGAAGTGAACACAGGGAGCCCCTCTCATAGCGGGCTTCCTTAATCGGGTGGGCCGCCTCGAGGTGTGAGCGGTATTCCCCACGGGTGGCCGCAAGCATCTCCCGACAGACACTCCGTAGCGTCGGCCGTACCCTAATCTGGGTTGGTAGGCTCTCCTCAAACCGCTGGCTGGCCAGCCAGCTTTCCGAGGCATGACACTGAACCGCAAGGACAAAGAGTTCATCTCCGTCGGTGTCTCCGTGGCGGCGGGGTGCAAGCGCTGCTTCGAGGTACACGTCCAGGAGGGGCGATTCCAAGGCCTCACGGAGGACGAACTTGCCCATTCGATGAACATCGGTCTCCAGGTTCGGGAGCATGCCCAGGCGATCGCGAAGGAGCACGGGCTAGCGGTGCTCGGTCTCAAGCTGGCACAGCTTGTCACCCGGACCGGGGACGACGAAGAGGGCGGGGAAGCGGACGCACCCCCCGGCACGAGGATCGAAGAGCTCACGGCCGTCGCGTGCGCGTTTGCCGTGAACTGCGAGACGAGCCTGGAACGGCACCAGGCCGCCGCACGGACCGCGGGGGCGACGGACGAGGAGATCCAGGAGGCCGTACGGATCTCTCGCTTCATCAAGGGCAAGGCGGATTCGCTGTGCTGCAAGCGCATCTGAGGAGCCACGGCCACTCGCCGCTCGACGTTGGATGGTCCTAGCGGACAAAGCAGCGAGATGAAGAACGGACACTACACGGCGCGAAGTCGCGCACTACTGCGCGATTTCGACGAGACTGCACGTCTGGCGCGGGCGAGACTTGCCTCCAGGTACGGGGACGAGTTTACCGAGGCCGTCGCCCGAGAAGTCCGGCACGAATACGAGCGGCTGATTCCGGAGATCCCGTTCATCCCGGGGGTGAGAGCTCGGTCGCTCAATGCGTTCCTTCGCATCACGGCGCAGGAACTGGCCGTCTACCGGGTGATGAAGAGACGGGGAAAGAGCGCCGACGAGGCCTGGGAGCTATGCCACGAGGCGATCGTCGCGCGGATGGAGACATATCCGGCCTGGAAGGCCCGGTTCCTCGGAAAGCTCATGTTCTCGAGGGCGATGAGGCGGCGGGTCGGAAAGCGAGCCGCGAGCGGTACGCAGCTGCGATTCGGCGACTTCGAGGTGCGCTACCTGATCGGCGACGGAGAAGGCTTCGACTGGGGCGTCGACTACGTCGCGTGCGGCAACTACGAGTTCATGAAGGAACAGGGCGCCCAGGAGTTCGCCCCCTACGTTTGCCTGTCGGACATGGCTCTCGGCGAGGCCCTCGGTTGGGGGCTGACACGAACGCAGACTCTGGCCGACGGCTGCGACCGATGCGACTTCCGATTCACGCAGGGCGGGGGCACGCACATTTCGTCGCAAACCCCCGACGTTCAGAAGACCATTGAGCGCATACAAGGAAGAGAGCAACTTGCACGACTCGCACAGGGAGGTCACGCATGGCCGCGCTGACCGCGGTGTTAGACCAGCATCCCAAGCTCATCATCGGCGTGCTCGGGCTGATCATCGTCTTCTTCCTCGCCGCCTGCCTGCTCCACGACGTGATCCCGATCTGCCATTATCTGTTCGGTTGTGATCACCGCATGCACTGAGCGCGCCGGACGGCAGGGAGTTCTGATTCATCGGCGACGCCTGATGCCCCGCGGTTCGCCGGGTTGCTTCTGGCTCTGGCGTGACCAGGTTTACCGCAGACGGGGTTCCGGCCAACAGCACCCAAGGGGTGCGACGATGCAGCGTCTTCTCACTTTCGTCCCGCTGTTCTTCCTCTTCGCCGCCTGCGGTTCCGAGCCGACTGGCCCGGCAGCTCCCCCTCCGGCACCCAGCGTTCCCGTGGTTCCCACACCGGGTGTCCAGGGATTCGCGGCCGAACTGGACAGCCTGCGCCTGGCGCACCAGATCCCGGGCATGTCGGCAGCCATTGTGGAGAACGAGCGCATCGTCTGGTCCATGGGGCTGGGGTTTGCCGACGTTGCGGGCGGCAAGCGCACAACCGATACGTCGTGCTTCCACCTGGCCTCGCTGACCAAGCCGTTCGCTTCGGTCGTCATCATGCAGCTCGTGGAGGAGGGGCTTCTGGATCTGGATGATCCGGTCAGCGAATACGGCGTCGATCTGAGCGGCAACGGCGTCATTCTGGTGCGCCACCTTCTGACCCACACCTCGGAGGGGACGCCGGGATCCAGCTACCGTTACAACGGAGCCAGGTTTGACCAGCTGGGCAGGGTCATCCAACGGGCATCGGGTCGGACCTTCGGAGAGCTCCTGGTGGAGAGGATCCTCGGGCCGCTGCAGCTGAGGCACACCGCTCCGAACGTCGAGGATCGGGTGAGCTTCGCTCTCACCGGGCTCGATCGGGACGAGTACATCGAGAACATGGCGACGGCTTACGAGCTAAGAGGTACCCGCGTCGTCGAAACCGAGTATGCCAGCGGGTTTGGCCCGGCCGCCGGCCTGATTTCCTCGGCGGAAGACATGGCCAGCTTCTCGATCGCGATCGATAGAAGCCAACTGCTCGACCCGGCCACCTGGGAGCTGGTCTTCTCGCCCGAGATTTCGAACAGCGGGAACACGCTGCCCTACGGACTGGGTTGGTTCATCCAGCAGCACGAGGGTGTCGAGCTGCAGTGGCACTACGGATACTGGTTCGGCACCTCGACGCTCATCGTCCGGGTCCCCGAGGTCGATAAAACCTTCATCGTGCTGGCGAACACGGACATGATGAGTCGACCCTACGGGCTCGATATCGGGGACGTGCTGCGCTCGCCCTTCGCTCGTCTCTTCCTGGAGTCCTACGTGTTCGGGAGCTCCCCCCTGCCAGCGCAGCGGTGAGTTGCGGAAGGCGACGCCCGGAGCCGGCAGCGGGGAGATGTCGGGGTGTTCGGCTCCACCTGTGAGATGACGGAGCCTGGCTAGCGTTCGGCGTCGGCCTGCCGTTCTCACCCGATTCGCGGCGACTCAGCCCCGTAGGAACAGCGTCGCGATATAGGCCATGTAGGCCGCGACCATGAGGATCCCCATGAGCCGGCCTATCGGGCGCCTGGTCCAAATGAAGCCCGTTACCAGCAGCGCCGATCCCAGCATGATGGGGAACTCCAGCGAGAGGAAGCCGGCCGGTACCGGAATGGCGCTCGGGCTCACAACGGCTGCCACGCCCATGATGCCCAGGATGTTGAGCGCATTGCTCCCGACGATCGTGCCGAGGACCACGCCGGCACGCTTCTGATACGCGGCCACCAGGGCGGTCGCCAGCTCGGGAAGCGAGGTGCTGAAGGCCAGGATGGTGAGACCGATCAAGGTGTCCGAAACTCCCAGCTGCTCGGCGATCTCCGCGGCAGCCGTCACCACCAGGTTGGCCCCGATCGGGAGCCCGATCAACCCGGCACCGATGAACACCACGATCAGCCACATGCGGCTGGGCAGGCCCAGCACCCACTCAAGACGCGCGTCGATTTCCGGTGCCCGTTGGGCCTGGCCCGCATCACGCACCGTCATGCCCCATACCACGATCAGCCCCGCCAGCAACAGACCGCCGGCGGGACGGTTCAGCGCCGCCACCAGGCAGATCGCAATGAACAACAGGCTGACGATAACCATCACGACGCTGTCGCGGCCAAGCCTCGGGCTGGTGCCAGCCAGTGGATAGATTGCGGCCGCGCCGCCGCCTACGAGGAGCATGTTGGCGATGTTGCTGCCGACGACGTTGCCCAACGCCATGCCGGGGAAGCCCGCGAGCACCGCCTGTACCGTAACCACCAGCTCCGGCACCGAGGTGCCGCAGGCGACCACGCTCGCCGCCACGAGCGCTGGCGGCACACGCACTTCGCGCGCGAGCGCCACCGCTCCCCGCACCAGCAGGTCGCCCCCCCACAGCAAGTAGATGAGACCGCCGAACAGCGCGAGGTAGGTGGTCAGGACATCGCTCGCAGCCTGGCGTTCGCTTCCTCGAGCTGGCGGGCGAGACTGTCGATCTTCCGCTCGGTTTCCTTGTGGGCGGTGAGGTCCGCCACAGAGCACAAGACATGCACGCCCGTGTCAGTGCGGATGGGGCTGAGCCCGATCTCCACGAAGACCTCCGACCCATCAGCGCGTCGGGCCCGGAACTCGTGACCTTCACCCATGGGTCGAAAGGTCGGATTCCGAGTGAAGCCGGCACGGAGCTCCGGGTGCCGTCCCCTTACATCGTCAGGGACAAGCACCTCCACGAACTGTCCGATCAGCTCTTCCCGCCCGTACTGGAGCAGGTCCGCCGCGGCGTCGTTCATGAGCTCGATGATGCCATCCGGATCGACCATGAGCATGGCGCCGGGCGCGGACTCCAGGGCCATCCGGAACTGCTCCCTGACCTGCCTTAGCTCGGTTATGTCGCGGGCAATCGCATACAGCGTTCCGGTTTGCGCGTCCGGGTGCGAGGTCCAAAGCAAATGCTTGTAAGTACCGTCGGCGCAGCGGAAGCGGTTCTCGAAGGAGATGGTGGGGATGCCCTGCGCCAGCTTCGCGACCTCCCGGTTCGTGGCGTCCACGTCTTCCGGATGGACCAACTCGGTGAACGGCCTTTGCACCAGCTCCTCTGCGGTCCAGCCGAGGGTGCGCTCGAAAGCCGGATTGACGCGCTTGAAGTAACCGTCCGTGCCGGCGATGCACATCATGTCCAGCGATACGTCGAAGAAGGTGTGGAACTCTCGCAGGAGCTTCATCTGCCGCTCGAGCTCATCCGCCATCTCGTTGAACGTGCGGGCGAAGAGGCCGATCTCATCTTGATTCACGATCTCCGCCCGCGCGTCGAGCTCGCCCTCGTGGATGCGCTTCGCGACGCCGGCCAGGTCCAGAACGGGCTTGGAGAAGCGGAAGCCGAGGAGGGCCCCCAGCAGGATCGCGAACGCCGCCAGCGAGAGGCCGAGAGTGACGAGCTCCCGGCGAAACTCGTCCACAGGAGCGAGCTCCTCCGCTGTGTCGAACTTGACGATCACACCCCAGCGCGTCTCCGGCAGGAAGCGCGTGGCCATCCAGACCGGCTCCCCGCGATAGTCCGTGGCATCGTCCCAGTACCGGCCCTCCTCGCCCGCCCAGACCCGCGCGAGGGGATCGCCCGTGTCGTCCAGCGACAGGGGGAGGGGAGGCTCGGAGCTGAGATGCCTGAGGTGGAGGAGGAAGGGCGATCCACCCACCT
>JBDGZR010000006.1:0-37787 GCA_039588495.1 Gemmatimonadota bacterium
CAGCGGATGTGCAGGGCGCCGCCGGCTGTCACCCGCAGGCGAACCAACTGCTCCGTTTCCTCGGTTCGGACGAAGAGATCTCCACCCGGGATCCGGGTCTGGAGATCATACGGGATCTCATCCAGGATTCGGACCAGCTCGCTGGCGGTCGCGGCGAGGACCGGAGCGTCGGTCGGTTGGATGTGGCGGACCAGGGCGGTGCCCGAGTCGGGGTCGTACTCGAGCCACTCTCCAGGTATCGAGGCGAGACGAGCACGTACCTCGGACGGAAGCTCGCCCAGATCGACACGACCATGGCAGCGGGAAACGATGGACATGAACCGACTCCGATCTGAGTGGTGTTTCGACGGCCTCCAACTAGAGAACGGCAAGCGTCGGCACACGACGAAACGATAAACGAGCCTAGCAGGCTAGGGAAGGTACGTCAGTCGGGAGCATCTCGGCTAAGGCTGTGGTGAAAAGCCGTATCTGCCGGTAGGATTAGAAGGCCCGTCCACATCCCACAAAGAGACGGAACCCGCGCCTCCGTGAGACAATCGCTGACTCTGAGCGGCCTATCCTGGCCCCGCCTCCTGAGCTTCGCCTCGGGGATCGGGATGGCCGGTTTCTCGGTTCTCACGGTCGAGCACTACTTCGCCGCCAACTACCCCTCCGGGATCTTCGAGGGCTCCTTCTGCGACATCAGCGCCTTCTTCAACTGCGATTCCTCGGCCTACTCCCCGATCTCGGTGTTTTGGGGTGTCCCCGTGGGCTTTTTCGGTCTCATCCTCGGCGGGATGGTGGCGCTCGGCGCGGTCTTCCCAACCGAGAGCTTCGAGCGCACGAACAAGACGCTGTCATTGGTGAACATCATCGGCGTCTTCGCGCTTCTGGTCTACTCGGTCGTCATCCTCGGGAGCCTCTGCCTGCTCTGCAGCGGCTTCTACGCGTTCTCGCTGCTCAGCTACCTGCTTTTCTGGCGCTTCGGCCTCAAGCAGAACGGAGATCTTCGCCGCCGCTGGCTCCATCCCTCGGTCAAGCTGCTCGCCGCGGCGGGGGTGTTCACAGCCGTGGGTGCCTGGGGCGTCGCGGAGTATCACGAGGCGCGGAAGGATGCCCAGTCCGGCGGCGCCGCCGCACGAGCTGTCGAGCAGTTTTACAGCCTGGAGCCCGTGCCATGGCCCAGCTTCATCTCGCCGTTCCGGACGGCTAGCTCGACCGAGCGGTTCGATGACGCTCCGATCCGGATCGTCGAGTACGCCGACCTGCTCTGCTCGGACTGCCGCTTTCTCCACACGCAACTTCAGACGCTCAAGGAGGAGTTCGCGGGCAAGCTGAACATCGCCTTCCAGTTCTTCCCTCTCGAGGCCCGATGCAACGCTGTCGTGGAGAAGGATCTCCATCCGGGAGCCTGCGACCTTTCGTTCATGGCCGCCTACGATGCGGGGCGCTTCCTCGATATCCACGATGAGATCTTCGCCAACTTCCGCTCCGCCAAGGAGAGCGCCGAGTGGAGGCTGGACCTAGGCCGCAGGCACGACGTCGAGGCGGCGGTGGAGGACTCGGTGACGCGCGCGCTCGTCCACCGGATCATCGAGACGGGGCGGGAATACGGGAGGACATCGGAGGGTTTCGCCCACGGCATCCGGTCGACCCCGACGATGATCATCAACAACCGGATGATCATCGGTACCCTGCCCTACGAGCAGCTGCGGGCGATCTTCCAGGCTCTCGTGGATGAGGCGGAGGGTACGGAGCGAGGCTTCATGGAGAACTGGGAGGAGACGGGCTGAGCGTCCGCTCGGCCACGTCGCGCTCCACCCGCTCCGCCAACTGATCCAGGAGATCCTGCATCCGCGCGCGACGCTTGCGGACGTGTTTGGCGAAGAACGCCCGGGTGCCCAGGTACGCGCCCCCGACGATGGCGACGGGCAGGACCACGGCTGGCAGGAGGCCGAGCGCCAGACCGGCCGGCAGGCCGACGCCGACTCCGAGCCCGACACCACCCCCTCCCAACACACCACCGAAGAGCCCCCCGGCGAATCCCGCCAGGCGCTCTTCGATCCGTATCAGCGTCTCGCCGTCGCGGACGGTCACCAGAACCTGCTGTGAGGAGGTATTCGTGTCGGAGCGGGAGCTCCAGGTGAGCGTCTTGCCGACCGCGCTGGCGTTTCCCTGGCCAAGCGTCGCGATCTGCATGAGCGGCACGAGCTCTTCGAACCCGGACTCGGGATACTCGCCCGGGACGGTGCGCTCGAGCACGAAGGCCAGCGGTGCACCCAGTAGCAACGGCGCCGGGCCGGAGCCCAGGCCGGTCTCCAGCTCGGCGGCCGCACGGCGCAGGTAAGCCGGGTCGATCCCCACCTCCGCGGCCACGTCCTCGAGCTCGGCGAGGGTGAACCCCGCGGGATCCGCGGCCGTGGGCTCCGAGCGCTGGAGCTCGGTGGCCCGGCGGAGGATCAGACCGACCTCTTTCTCTGAGTAGTGTCGGGAAGGGCGCTCGTTCTCGGACATGTCCCGTTTCGTCCTCTACTCGCTGCATGCCGAACCGCTCCAGCCAGCCGAACCGCTGGGCCTGGTTCTAGACGGCCGTCGAGAACCTGTCCAGACGCCAGATGGCGGGCAAGCATGTCGCATGTCCTCGGCCAGGCGCGTGATCCGCTCGCGCTCGCTGCCCGTGCGGTCGGGAACCTGGCGGGCAAACACTGTCACCTAATGATCGAAGCGCGCCGCTCGCGCGGCCGTCGAACACCGAACCACAGCCGAGAGACGATGAGCGATCATTTCGTGTCGAACCGAGATGAATCCGTCCGGATGTTTCGGAGCGAGGCCCTGGAGCGATTCACGCACGTTCATCCGGCGCTACCGCACCTCATTTACGTGCCCGTGGTCCTCCTCCTCTTGTGGGCCAGCAGCGTGTCGGCGGGAACGGCCGCGCTACTCTTCCTCGGAGGTCTTCTCCTCTGGACCCTCGTGGAATACGTGCTGCACCGATTCCTCTTCCACGCCCCCGAGGTTGTGATGAGGAATACTCACGAGATCGTCGCGGGGCTCGAGCCCGGCGAGGCCGTCATCCCACAGCTTCCGGACTTTCGGCACCTTTCCTACTTCATGATGCATGGGGTCCATCACGAGTACCCGAGCGATTCGAAGCGACTCGTGATGGCTCCCGCCGTCAGCATCCCGCTGGCCATTCTGTTCTGGCTCCTCTTCACGGGGGTCTTCGGGCCCGAGGCGGCCCCCGCCACGTTCGCCGGTTTCCTCGTCGGGTACCTCATCTACGACACGACCCACTACGCGGTGCACCACCGATCCGTGCCGACGGCCTTCGGGAAGCTCCTCAGGAAGCACCATCACAGACATCACTTCGCGAATCCGGATGAGGACTACGGGGTGAGCTCGCCGTTGTGGGACATCCTGTTCGGCACCTTCAGCCGCGCGGCCAAGAGGCCTCAGGCGCAGAGCTAGTCGGGACACCCCCGCACACAGACGCACACAGATCGATGCACGAAGGCCCCGGGTCTCCGGGGCCTTCGACGTTCGTGCGAACCTCATGCGGCTTTGTTGGCCGCAGCTTTGGAGGCGATCAGCCGCCGAACTTTGCTCTTCCGACGGCGCGAGCCTCCTCGTCGTCGAGGACGGGCGTCACATCGCAGTCTATGATCTGGTTCCAGTTGAGGATCCAGTTCGAGACGGCCGCAGGATCATCGGTTTCACAGATCGCCAGGCCTTCGAGCGCCACCAGATCGTGCCACCGGCCGATCAGCGTGATGTTGCTCCCCATGTCTGATCGATCGTCGTCGGCGGTCATCGCGGAGAAGGCCTTCAAGGCTTCGTGACGCTTGTCCTCGTGGACACGCCAGTTGAGCAGGAATTTCATCGGAAGCGCTCCGGTTTCGGGTCGAGACTCGCTTGGGACGCCCCTACTTAGAGGCAGGAGGGCGGCACGGCAAGAGTCTGGGTGCCCGATCCGCTCAGCTCGTCGCCTATCAGGATGGCCGGCCAGCGCGGCACTGCCGACATCGTGCCCGGCATGTAACCGCCTTCCGTACAGCTTTGCCCTGCAGTCAGTTATGCCGTAGGCACGACCTCGACATATACCGCTAGTTGCCCGGCACCGGTGGCGAGAGGGTGTCGGCGGCCGGGACATGCATCGCGACGAACTCGTTGAACTTGGAGACGTTCTCGCGGGAGAACTGCCTCTCGAGATGGCCCGCGGCACCGTCCACTCGAACGATCGTCTCGCTTGCGGTTGCGAGTCGGCGGAGCAGCTCGACCGTGACCGGATACCAGTAGGACTCCCTGAACACGCAGCCACCCAGTGCGGCGACGCCGAACATCCTCTGGACCGAGCTTTGCTCGGGGCAAACGCCCCCGAATTCCGTCGTCGTGGACTCCGACGAGCTCCAGGCCTCGCCATCGACTGTCACGGACAGCTTCGCAGGCCGCACCCAGACCATTCCACTGATCCCTACCACCAGCCCGTATTCCGGCGGAGTGGTGCCCTCGACTCGCGCGGCGTCCAGCGTCAGCTGGTGCTCGCACAGGGACCTGTTCACGGATATGACGTTCTCGGACGTTCGGACCACCCGTTGATCCAGAGCTTCTTCATGCTCCACCGTCACTGACTTGGAGCACGATGAAAGGACGAGGCCCCCTCCGAGCTGTAGGGAGAGGACGCAGAGAAGCCCGAGCCGCTGTGATCTCATCGCCGATCCCATTGATGCACCTCCCTTCACGACCTTCACGACCTGACGATGGATGCTAGTTGCCTGCCTGGATAACGGTAGCGGGCAAACGCCGATTCTACGTGTGGGGAAACGCCCGGTCTGGCCGACGCACGAGGCGTGACCGACTATTCGACCATGGGCGAGATCGAAGAATCCTACGCGGAGATCAGGGCTCAGATCGACGAGCTTAGTGGCCTTGTTCCGCGGAGAGACGTGGCCTCGGCAGACATCTCCGGATGGTCAGTGGGCATGCACATTCACCACTGCGGCCTGGCGATGATCGGGATCGCGCGGAGTCTGATCGAGTGCGATGAGCCGGTCCCATCCGGTGAACCCGGCCCCAACGCCTCGATGATCCTGAAAACGGGCTCGATCCCGCGAGGTGTCGCTCAGGCACCCGAAGTCGCGATTCCGACTCTCGACGTCACCAGCCGGGTCCTCGAGAAGACTCTGGGTGAGTCCGAGGCCCAGTTGGCCCAGCTACCGCCGGTCGGCGATCGCTGCTGGTTCCGCCACTTCGCTCTGGGGGTGTTGGTCAAGCGTGAGGCGGTGCGCTTCATGAGCGTGCACAACGCTCATCACCTCGACATCGTGGCTGACATCCTGGGTTGACCATCTTGCGGGACGTCGCCCGGCGGCTGACCGTGGTGGGACGCTCTCAGAGCGTATACCTCTGGAAGCCACCAGACCGTTAGGCGGCGCGGGCGCGTCCCGCGCACAACGCGAGGAGTGGGCTATGGTTCCGGTGATGTCGCTGTGGATCCCGATTCTGATCGCGGCGGTGTTCGTCTTCGTGGCCAGCTCGATCATCCACATGGTGCTCCGCTACCACAACAGCGATTTCGGCAAGGTTCCCTCCGAAGACGCGGTCATGGACGCGCTCCGAGGGTTCGACATCCAACCCGGCGACTACGTCATCCCGTGTCCCGACAGCCACAAGGAGATGGGAACGCCCGAGTTCATCGAGAAGATGAAGAAGGGCCCGGTCGCCATGATGACCGTGATGGAGAGCGGTCCGCCAACGATGGGCAAGAGCCTCGTGCTTTGGTTCCTCTACTCGATCGTCGTCGGGATCTTCGCCGCGTACATCGCGGGCCGGGCTCTCGGCCCGGGAGCCCATTACCTGGCCGTGTTCCGATTCGTGGGCTCGACGGCGTTCGTGGGCTACTCGCTCGCGCTGCTGCAGAGCTCGATCTGGTACAAGCGCGCCTGGAGCTCGACGATCAAGTCGGTCATCGACGGTTTCGTGTACGCGCTACTGACCGCCGGGGTGTTCGGCTGGCTGTGGCCGGCCTAGAACGGCGACGCGCAGCAGGGGCTGCGTGGGACGACCCACCGGCCCGGCCGGGCGCCGCTCGCGTTCCCAACCAGGAAAAAGGCCGGCACCCTACCTGGTCCTCGTCAGCCGGCGATGTCGCCTTCGCCCACATCGGTCCAGAGAACGAGGGCTCGGATGCGCCATTGCGAGCCCTCAGAGCTCAGCACGGACAAGTAGTGTCCCAACACGTCGCCCCCCTGATCGCGCCGACACTGGCAAAAGTAACGCCCATAGGCATATGACATTCCACCGCTGGCATCGAAGTCGAGGATCGTACCGTGCAGCGCCCCGATTGCAGGCAGGAGATCGCTCAGCCGCGAACGGATCACGGCTCGCCCGATCCTGGTCTCTTCCCCCGGCAGAATCAGCAAGCCTTCCTCGGCAAAAGCCTCGACGGCCCCTTCCACGTCATCGCGCCGCCAGGATTCTCTCCATGTTGCGAGCACGGCGCTCGCGGTAGTGAATGCACGCCGCAGGAAGGCCATGCGAGAGCGGCCGGTCTGTCCCGTCCTTGGTCCGAGTCGGTCGGGGGTCAGCGGTTCCAGATTCGCCGGCGCTGCAGCAACAGGTGAAAGGCGCCGGCTCCCCGGCTCGGGAAGTAGAAGCTGGGCTCGGATCCGCCAATTCCGGCCATATCGCATCAGGATGGTGATGTGGCGTCCGTGCACCTGCGTGGCCACGCCGTCTGAGGGGCCGGCAAAGCGATAGTCGCCAAATAGATAGGCGATCTCTTCTCCGACGCCGACGTCGCCGAGGCTGATCCCAACGTCGCCGGAGGGCCGCAGCACTTCCTCGAAGTGGCGCCCGATCGATTCCCGGCCCACGATCGGCACGCCACCGCTCGGGATCAACAGCGCATCGTCTGCATACAGGGCGGCAATGCGGTCAGGGCTCTCAGACCTCCACGCCGAACGCCAGCGGGTGATCAGCGTATCTGCGTTCGCGAGGACGTAGGCGAGGTGTTCCGCCTTCATGTGGCCGGGCGCCTCAGTGTCGGCGCCCGGTATCTCCTGCGCCCGCGCGGCGCGAGTCAGCGGACCTGCCGTCAGTAGGAGTGCTACAAGGACGGCCAGCGGTGTACGCAAGACTAGGCCTGTCTCCAACTCCGCCCTCGGCCTCGGCTCCGCTTCAGTGCCTCCAACTCGTCAGGTCCGAGCCGGGTGGGGCGGCCTTTTCGATCCGCTCCAGGATCCTGGGGACGTACATCGTGTTGTAGCGGAGGCGTGAGATGTGGTTGCCGTTCTCGTGGTCCCCGTTCCAGCAGTGCTCGAACCGATCGCCGTAGTCCACCACTCCGCCGTAGTGGGGATCGCTCGTGCCCTCCAGGAACTCCTCCATGAGATAGACCGCGTTGTTCAGGTACCAGTTGTCCATGTCGCCGACGTAGATGTGGATCTTCCCCTCCAGCTTCGGCCCCAGCGTCTCCCAGTCCCGCTCGAGGATGTGGCGCAGGTCGTAGTTCTCCCGCCAATACTCGGCGATCTCGGGATCGATCTCCCCGGTGCGCTTGTCCCAGAGCCTTCTCGGATAGCCGTCATCCCCCTGTGGTGAGTAGACGGCTTCCCAGATGTCGAACTGGTCCCCCGAACGGTTTTTCGTTCCGAGCACCAACTCGAGGTGGTTGTATTCCGCCAGCGTCTGATCGACCTCGCCCAGCCAGTTCCGGTGCACCGGCCGCTCGACGCGCTTGAAGGGTCCGTTCACGTAATAGGCGTTCGGTTCATCGTAGATGTCGAGGAGGGTGTAGGCGCGAAAGTCGATCGGATCCGGGCAGGCAGCGAACGTGCCGTTGTACTCATCGGGGTAGAAGACCTGAACGGCCAGCGCCTCCCAACCGCCCGTGGAGCCGCCGTAGAGAAAGCGGGCCCAGCCTTCGCCGATCCCGCGGAAGCGCTCCTCGATGAACGGGATGAGCTCGTAGGTGATGGCGTCGCCGTAGGGCCCGAGGTTGGCCGAATTCACCGCGTACGAGTCGTCGTAGTAGGGGTTGGCGTGCTGGACCTCGATGATGATGAATCGAGGGAATTCCTCCGATATCCAGCTGCGGTATAAGTCGTAGGCCTCCTGCTGGACGATCCGGTTGTAGCACTCGACGTCGAAGCGCTCCGAGTACTCGCATTCCAGATTCGGATCCGGCGGCTCGGTCCTGAAGCCTCCGAAGTCCGACGGGAAGTGCCCGTGGAAGACGATGAGCGGATAGCGCGCATCGGGGTTCTCATCGAACCCCTCGGGAAGGAGCACATGGGCACCCAGGTACATCGGGCGCCCCCAGAATTCGGTGAGCAGGTCGCTCTGAATGCGGACATGCTTGATGTAGTCGGTGTCCTCCGGCTCGTCTATCGGAGGCATCACCTGGTCGAGCGTGATCTCGATCGGCCCGGCATCGGCGGGATCGACGCTGACCCGCCGAGGCGTGCTGTAGAGGTTCCCCGGGGCCCGGTTCCAGCGCTGCCCCTCTCCGCGGTCCATCGGAAGCTTGACGGTGTGACCGGTGGCCAGATCGAACGACTGGTACTCGTGGAGGACAGCCTGCACCGAATACTCCCCGGGCGGGACGTCGGCCAGGCTCTCCTTGGGGAAGCCGAATACGCCCGCATCAATCACCACGCTCTCGCCCGGCACGAGCCCTTCGGCGTCGACTCCAAAGACCTGGGGGGCACGTAGGCCGGCGCCCACCTGAAACCGGGGCTCCGTCTCGTCGTCGGCCGCCAGTATCAGGATCACCCGCCCGTCGAACGATGATCCCTCGGCCGCTCCCGGAATCGAGACAGTGAATCTGAGGGGAGCATCCCGGGCGTCATCCGAGCCCGGCGCGGCGCATCCGGGCACGCCGACCAGCAGCGCCGAAGCGAGAATCAGCGGTACGAGATGGCGGGGGCGAAGATCGGGGGCGTCGGGCCTCATGTCGGTCGGCTCCTGGTGGGGTGATCGGATATGCGAAGGATCAACCGAAGCCGGGGGAGCGTCAACAGGGGTGGAGCGAAACCGCCGCCGGAAGCGGAAGAGGGGCGGCTCGCGCCGGAGCCACCCCTCTTTTCCCATCGACACCCTAAACCTCGACACCAGACCGAGGTCGGGACGGGGAAGCTTACTTCGGAGGGTGCTTCAGCGGAACCATGATGTGCGCGTAAGGCGTGTCCGCCCACATGATCCATGGCCCGCCGTTGTATGGATCGGTCGACATGCTCTCGAACGAGGAATGGTCTGGCACCAAGAGCATCAGGTGCGGACCAACTCCCTGGATCCACTGGTTGTCCTCGGTCTCCTCGGTGGCGTACGGATCCGTGTTACTGACGGGCGAATCGTCAACCATCATGTACGCGATGCCGACCTGATCATAGGACGGCTCGCGCTTGCCAATATAGGCCTGCAGGAAGTCCCACCAGGGTGCGTCAACGCACCACGGATCCTCGCCTTCGGTGTTCGCCCTGTCCGGGAGGCAAAGCCAGCCGTTCGTGCCCTCCCGAATGACTTCTCCGCTCCAGTCGAGGATAGTGGCGTTTTCGGAGATGGACGCGGGGCCGGCTTTCTCCGCGCTGGCGATCTTGGCGTCCTGGGCCTGAGCGCATAGCGGCAGAGCAAGGATGAGTGTGAGGACTGCTAGAGTACTGCGCGGCATGGTCTGCCTCCTGTGAGTGAGGGTCTCGCATCTGTTAGGAACGACGGGGCCGAAGAGCACAGGATATCGCGCCCCCCACCTCAATGCGCAACGGTACGGTGCGCTAGGGTCCGATCAGCAGCGTTCGATCCAGATCGGCGACCGACGGCCTTCCGGCAAGCTTCATCGCCAGGACCAACTCCGCGCGGAGGATGTAGAGGACCCGTTCGACACCCGCCTGGCCGGCTCCAGGAAGCTCCCGGCAACAATGGCTTACCGCAAGCGGGCACAGGTCCCGCTTCGCCTGGAACGGCCGCCGGCCTACCTTGAACCTCGAGGTAACTTCGATACCGTCCCCGCCAGCCAAGAGAAGCGATGATCCCCAGAGAGGCGGCACTACTCCTGGTCGATGTTCAGCAGGGCTTCGATGCCCCTGGCTGGGGCGAACGGAACAACCCGGACGCCGAGCGCAACATCGCCCGGCTGCTGGAGGCCTGGCGAGAGGCCGGCTGGCCGGTCCTACACGTTCAGCACATCTCCGTGGAGCCGGGCTCGGTCCTTGGACCCGGCCAGCCGGGCACCGAGCTCAAGCCCGAGGCGGCCCCGGCATCGGAGGAGCCGTTATTCCAGAAACACGTGAACAGCGCCTTCATCGGCACCGATTTGGAGGTGCACCTCCGGAAGCGCGGCATCGAGGCTCTGGTCATCGTCGGCCTGACGACCAACCACTGCGTGTCTACGACCGCCCGCATGTCGGGGAACCTGGGCTTCGAGACCTTCGTCGTAGACGACGCAACGGCCACGTTCGACCGGGTCGGGCACGATGGCCGGCGGTATGATGCCGCAGAGGTGCACGCGATCTCGCTCGCCAGCCTGCACGGCGAGTTCGCCACGGTCCTCCGTACCGACGAAGTACTGGCGGCCGGACCGCTCGGCACTCAAGACTGAACGCCTTGCGGTCCCGAACCTTCGGCGCCCGTATCTCGTAGGGTGGTGAGGGGAGTGGGACCAGTGGACTGGAGCGCATCGTGAACGATTATCTGCCCGAGCTATATACGGATCGGGATCTCACCCGCGCGCGCAGGCGTGGCAAGGTCGTCGGCTGGCTGCAGGGAGGCACGGCGGTCCTCCTCTTCGGGATCGGATACAGCCTGATCGGATGGATCCCGACGCTCCTCGTGCTAGGAGCTGTGGGCTTCGTCGTCTACAAGCTCGTTCGAGGGTCCAAGGCGGGAGACGAATCGGATTGAGCGCCACGGGCGCGCGCCGCGAGACGGCCCTCGTGACGGGGGCGTCGGCCGGGATCGGCGCGGCGATCTCACGGGAGCTGGCCCGGCGCGGCTACGACCTGATCCTGACCGCCCGTCGGGTCGAGCGCCTGAACGAGTTGGCCGTGGAGCTGCAATCCGAGTACGGCGTGCGGACCGCCGTGGTACCGGCCGATCTCGCCCGACCCGATGCACCCGCCTCCATCGAGGCGGAGCTCGAAAAGAGGGGCCTGCAGGTGGATGTGCTGGTCAACAACGCCGGGTACGGCGTGACCGGCGTCTACCTGAGCCGTCCCTGGCAGGTGCACGAGACCTTTCTCCAGGTGATGGTCCGTGCCGTCGCCGAGCTGACGTGGCGTCTGACCGGGCCGATGCGGGAGCGGGGACACGGGAGGGTGATCAACATCGCATCCATTGCCGGTCTGCTGCCGGGCACCGGGGGGCACACGCTGTACGGGGCAGTCAAGGCCTGGATGATCCCCTTCTCCGAATCGCTGGCGTTCGAGATGCAGGAGCACGGAGTGACCGTCACCGCGATCTGCCCCGGGTTCACGTACAGCGAGTTCCACGACGTCAACCAGATGCGAGAGCAGGTCTCCCAGCTGCCGGAGTACATGTGGATGAGCGCCGAGGAGGTTGCCGTACAGGCGCTGGATGCCGCGGAAAGAGGGGAGAAGCTCTTCGTCAACGGCCGAACGAACCGCATCATCGCCTGGCTGGCCAGACACCTGCCTCGATCGGTCGTCTACCGCATGATGCTGAAACGGGCGCGCAGCTTCCGCGACACGAGCTGATCCTCTGGCCGAATACCACGATTTGGCACCCCACTAGAGCTCTGCTTCCTGTAATCTCGATCCTCCCCGGCCCGGCGGAGGGGCGCGGGCTCAGCTAGTAACATCGTAACAATAAGCAATACAATGGATTACGGCGACGACGATGTGACGGCCGAACCGCTCGTCCTTTCGGTACGGAAGGTGCCCACTGCCTCTGCGGCAGGCAGACCCAAATGGAAGACCCTGGGCATCGAGACTCGCGGAGATGAAACATCGAACCCGGCCATGGGCGTATCGCAGGCTGAAGGCCCGCCTCTCGGGAGAGAGCGGAGCCGTGGCCGCCTTCGTCGCTGTCTCTCTCGTGGGCATCATCGGGTTCGGAGGCCTGGCCATCGACCTGGGCCGCGGCTACGTGGTCAAGGCACGCCTTTCCCGTGCGGTCGACGCTGCCGCCCTGGCCGGCGCATCCGCCGTTCGGCTTGGTGAGGCCACCGCACGGCAACATGGGACGGCCGTGGCAGCCCTGAACGGGGTTCGAGACGGCGTCGACGGCGTCAGCTTCGCCCTCCAGTTCGATACGAACGCCGAAGGTGAATACACGGTGTCGGCGAACGCGGGCCGTCCGGTCCCGGTGACGCTGATGCGGATCATGGGCTGGGAGAAGCTCGACGTCGGTGCGGCAGCTGTCGCCGCGGTGCCGCCGGTCGACCTCGTGTTGGTGCTGGACCAGTCAGGCTCCCTGGCCACTCAGAACGCGTGGGACGATCTCCAGAGTGCCGCGAAGAGCTTCGTGGATTACTTCAACGACGTGATCGACCAGGTGGGCCTCGTCCACTTCCAGGTTCGGGCGAATCACAGCGTCATGATCGACCAGTTCTTCAAGACCCCGATCGGCAGCGAGATCGGCAACATGAACTCGGTCGGCGACACGAACACGGGCGAGGGCCTGCGCTTGGCCCTGGAGCAGATGCAGGCCGACAACTTGAGGGACAAGTCCGTGAAGGTGGTGGTCTTCTTCACCGACGGGCGTCCCACCGCGTTTCGCGGGATGATCGGCGGCGTGGACCGGATGATCGCCGTTTCGACCGTGGTCAGAGGAACGGTCAGAGGCTACATGGACGATCCAGACAACCTGTCGATGAACAGGCTCGCCTCGCCGGACGGGTGTGTCCGGGCGGTGGACTGCTACGGTTGGAGCGAATCCGAGGTCCGGGAGGAAGGACGCCAGAAGGGGATAGCGATGGCCGACGCCATCCGGGACCAGGGGGTCCTCCTTTACACGATCGGGCTCGGCAACCCGAACGCGAGCGACCCGATCCTCCAGCCCGACCTCGACTACCTGCAGCTGCTGGCCAACGTGGGCGGAACGGCGGACGGCAACCAGCCTCACGGCCGATCCTACTTTGCGCCGTCCGCCTCGGAGCTGCAGGGCGTCTTCGACCAGGTGGCCAGGGACCTGCTCGTTCGCCTGGCGCAGTAGTCCCGCAGGCTTCAGCCGGAGAGAAGCTCCACCAGCTCGCCGAGCTCCGCGTCCCAGCCCTTGGAGTTGCCTTCCTGATCCTCCGGTCGCACGAAGCCAGACTCGCAGAGGTAGAGCGTCGTGCCGCCGTCGGCTCGGGGTTCGAGCACCCATTCGATTTGGGTCGTGACCCCTTCATCGAGCGGCGTTTCGGGGTCCCGTGCCCAACACCAGACGAGTCGCCTCGGCCGCTCCGCGGCTTCGACCCGAAAAGCGTAGGCGCCGTGGTTCTCCCAGAAGAAACGACCCTGTGCCCCGGGGCCGAACGCCTCCTGGTCCACCCGGTCGGGGAACCAGCGGGCCAGCTCTTTCGGGTCGGTCAAGGCACGCCACACTCCCTCCGGGGGCGCGGCAAGCTCCAGGGTGCGCTCCACGCTCAAAGTGGTCTCGATGGAATCGGTCATCGTTCCTCCTCGTCCCTGTCCAGGTGTTTCTTGAGTCGATCCAGACGCCGGTCCCACTCGGCCTCGTACGGAGCGAGCCACCGGTGCAGCTCACGAAGCGGTTCCGGATCCAGTTCGTGCATTCGCTCTCGTCCCACGCGGCGGACTCGCACCAAACCGGCCGCCGCGAGCGCGTCGAGGTGTTTGGTCACCGCCTGCCGCGTCATGGGCAGGTCCTCCGCGACCTCACTCACCGACAGTGGACCGGAACGCCGCAGACGCTCCAGGATCTCTCGTCTCGTCGGATCGGCCAGCGCGTGGAACGTCGCACTCATAGACCCTAATATGCAACCTTATGGTTGCATGTCAACCCCCGGCCAGGCGTGAGCAAGTGCGCGGCAGGTCTTGAACTAGGGGTCCGCCACGCCGACTCTGAGAACAGACCCCTCGATGACAGGAGACCCGCGTGCTCGACGACCTGCTGGAAGCCTGGCGCACCAACCATCGGATCACGCTCTATCTGATCGACCAGATCGGCGATGACCGGATGAGCTCGACGCTCTCGAAGCACGGCGGGAGGGACGTGGCGGGTCAGTTCGCGCACATGCACAACGTGCGGGTGTGGCACCTTGAGAAGCGGGCCAAGGATCTCGCTACCCCGTTGGCGACGTTCGAGACGAAGACCTCCCCCGGGAAGGGAGAGCTCGAGGAGGCGCTCTCCGCCTCATCCGGCGCGGTGGAGTTTTTTCTGGCGGGCGTGCTTTCGGGTGAGCCGAAGCGGCGAGGCTTCAAGAAGGGGATCTTCACGACGCTCAGCTACCTCGTCGCACACGAGAGCCACCACCGGGGCAGCATCCTCCTCACCCTCAAGACGAGCGGCCACGCGCTGGACAGAAAGGCGGCCTACGCGATCTGGGGGTGGGATCGGATGTGAAGGATTCGGCCGCGTCGGGGGCAATATCTCCCCCGACGCGTCGTCTTCGCGGCGGCTACTGCGGCTGCTTTACGATCCGGAGGTAGGGCTTCGGCGCGGTCCATCCCTCCGGGAACCTCTCCCGTGCCTCGTCGTCGGAGAGGCCGGTTCCGATGATCACGTCCTCACCGTGCTTCCAGTTGACGGGAGTCGCCACGGCGTGATTCGCGGTAAGCTGGAGGGAGTCCAGCGCCCGGAGAATCTCGTCGAAGTTGCGGCCCGTGCTCGGAGGATAGGTGAGCGTGAGCTTGACCGTCTTGTCGGGACCGATCACGAACACGGAACGCACCGTGAAGGTCTCGTCGGCGTTCGGGTGGATCATGTCGTAGAGCTCGGCCACGCTGCGGTCGGCGTCGGCGATCAGCGGATAGTTCGGGGCGTTGCCCTGTGTCTCTGTGATGTCTTCTGACCAGCGGAAGTGATCCTCCAGCGGATCCACACTCAGTCCGATGATCTTGCAGTTTCGCTTCTCGAATTCCGGCTTGAGGCCCGCCATATAGCCGAGCTCCGTTGTGCAAACCGGTGTGAAGTCCGCGGGATGCGAAAACAGGATCGCCCACCCGTCACCTATCCAGTCGTGGAAGTTGACGGTGCCTTCGGTCGTCTCGGCCGTGAAATCGGGCGCGGTGTCGCCCAGTCGGATGGCCATCATGCTCCTCCTGTCAGAGTACACTTTTCGGTCCATGAACTTGCAGCAGAGACGCTCGCGCGTCACGCCCTTCCCTGCTGGCATGGAACTCGCCAATCATCCTGGGGTCCACAACGCTCTATTCCAAGCGACGTTGCGGTTTTTCCAGCTGTGTGGCGGTCAAACCGGAGGAGTGCATGGGGCTCATTCGCGCGGCGCGATCCATCTCTGCCTGGCAACTTGCGGCCATATTTGCGGTCCTGGGACTTCTCGCGGCCGACACGTCCTCTCTCGAGGCGCAGGTCGCACCGATCTACGGTCCCGCCGTATGCTCGGTCCCGGATTCGGTCCACGGCAAGCTGGAGCGCATCGCCCGCCGCGTGAGGGGCAACGTCGGAATCGCGGCCATCCACCTCGAGTCCGGAACGCGGCTCTCGCTGAACGGGGACCGCGCGTTTCCGATGGCGAGCGTCTCCAAGATCCCCATGGCGCTCGAGTTCCTCCGGCGGGTGGATGCCGGGGAGATCTCGCTCCATGAGACGATCGTGGTTCCGCCAACCGACTTTCGACCCGGCCACAGCCCGCTTGCGAAGTGGTCCAGGGGTCGATCGGTGAGAGTGACCGTCGACAGTCTCTTCTCGCTCATGCTCGGCGTCTCCGACAATACCGCCACGGACGTGATCCTCCGGATGTCGGGCGGCCCCGAGGAGGCGACGCGGCGAATCCGGGAGTTGGGGGTCGAGGGCGTCAGGGTGGACCGGTCGGAGGCGCGCACGTTCGCCGATCTCGTCGGCATCTCCGGCGAGGTGCCGGAGAGCGAGCTCTACCGCGTCAACCACTTCCGGATGAGAGACGCCCTGCCAGTCGATCATCGAGAAGCGGCTCGCGAGCGGTATGGTCACGATCCCAGGGACACGGCCACACCGGACGGGATGGCGGAGCTGCTCGCTCTCATCTACGACGGGGCGGGTCTGACCGTTTCGTCACACGAGCTGCTGCTCGACGTGATGACCCGCAGCCGCAGCGGCCGGCGGCGGCTGAGGGGCCTGCTCCCATCCAGCACCGTGGTCGCCCACAAGACCGGTACGATGGCCGCGGCGATCAACGATGTGGGAATCATCACGCTGCCCGACGGCGCGGGTCATCTCGTCGTGGCCGTGTTCGTGAACACGCTACACTCGACGACCTGGAGACGGGAACGCACGATCGCCGAAGTCGCCCGCGTACTGCACGACTATTTCAGTGCCGTCTACGGCGTGCCGGAGTTCGGGACGCTGGCCGCGGAACCGGGACAGCTGTCCGAGCTGAGGCTCTTCGCCTGCTAGCCGGCTAGCCGACTCGCGTCGCAAACCGGCGACGGAGGTCCCTCCTCCTCGATCTCCCCCAGGTCCCTTCGCATCTCGCTCCAAGCGTCCGCCCGCGCTGCCGAGCAATGCCGAAGTGGCGTTGTGACCGGCGCCTGATGGGTCTAGTCTCTTCCCGCGCAGACTTTTCTATTCGATTGCAAAACGGAGGTTGGATCTTGACCGCGATTCTCCGGAGTCTTCGGGGGGGTGTTCTCCTGCCGGCGCTTCTGGCTCTACTGGCGTTCGGCGCGAGCCCGGGCGTCGGTCAAGAGCCCCCCATCTTTCCATCCATCACGGCGACACCGACGAATCGCCACGCGCCCGGCAGGTTCGTCTGGCACGATCTCGTGACGGACGATGTCGCTGCCGCGAAGCGATTCTACGAAGAGCTGTTCGGCTGGGAATACGGGTCCAACCCGGAGAATGAGCGCTTCACCATCATCACGTTGAATGACAAGCCGATCGGCGGGATCATCCTGGAGAACACGGCCGAGAGAGACCTGCCGACCGCACGCTGGTTCAGCTCGGTGTCCGTGGAGGACGTCGACGGCACGGTGGAGGCTGCACGGGATCGAAGCGCAGAGATCGACATACCGCCTACCGACCTTCCCGACCGAGGCCGTTACTCGGTCCTGCATGATCCGCAGGGCGCGGCGCTGGTCCTGCTCCGTGCCACAGGCGGCGACCCGACGACACCCGCCGAGTACGGCGCAGGCGAGTTCCTCTGGACCGAGCTGTGGACACGCGACGCCTCCGCGGCCGTCTCCTTCTACGAGGCCGTACTCGGGTACGATTCCGAGTTCACGGGCGACGAGACACGGCGGTACTTCGTCATGAGCCGCGACGGACAACCCCAAGCCGGAATCGGCCAGCTTCCTCCGGTGGACGCCGATCCGGCCTGGCTCCCTTACGTGGCGGTGGGCTCGGTTCGAGAGATCGTTGAACGGGTCCCGGAGCTCGGCGGCGAGGTGATACTCGCTCCGGAGGCGATCAGACGCGGTAGCGCCGCACTTATCGCCGACCCGACTGGCGGCATCATCGCGGTACAGGAGTGGCCCATGCCCGACCAGGGCGAGAGCGATGCGAAGGAGGACCGATGATTCGGAGATGGATGGCCCTCGCTGCGGTAGTCGGCGCCCTTGGCCTGCTCGCCGGGTGCTCCAGCTCCGGAGCGTCGGTCAGCGTCGGCGTGTACGGTAATCCTTACGGCTGCTACGGCTGCTACGGTGGCTACGGCGGCTACGGAGGCTGGGGAGGATACCCGTACGGAGGCGTCGGAGGCGGCGTAGTCATCACCGGACGACCCTATTGAGCCTTCCGCAGCTGGAAGGGGAGCTGTTCCTGACCGACGGCGGCCTCGAGACGACTCTCGTCTTTCACGAGGGGCTCGACCTACCCTGTTTCGCCGCGTTTCCGCTCCTGGACGACGAGGCAGGCCGCGCCACCCTGCGCCGATACTACGAGGAGTACGTGGCCATCGCCGTCGAGCTGGGCGTGGGCTTCGTCTTAGAGGCTCCGACGTGGCGTTCAAACCCCGATTGGGGCGAGAAACTAGGTTATTCGGCCGAGGCGCTCGCGGAGGTGAGCCGTCGAGCTGTCGCCCTCGTCGCCGAGATCCGAGAGCAACGAATGACCGATCGTACGCCGATGGTGGTGAGCGGCTGCATCGGTCCGAGGGGCGATGGCTACGACCCGACGCACCTCATGTCGGCCGATGCCGCTTCCGACTACCACCGCACGCAGATCGAGACGTTTGCCGGGACGCCCGCCGACATGGTCACCGCGCAGACCCTGAACTATGTGGATGAGGCCGTTGGGATCGCGCGCGCCGCACACGACCTTGGCATTCCGTCCGTCATCTCGTTCACGGTAGAGACCGACGGCCACCTTCCCACGGGCCAGCCCCTGAGGGAAGCCATTCAGGAGGTCGATGCGCGGACCGGCGGGGCACCGGCCTACTACATGATCAACTGCGCCCATCCGACGCACTTCGCGAGCGCGCTCGAGCCGGGAGCTTCGTGGGTCGGCCGGATCATGAGCCTGCGCGCCAACGCGTCGACACTCAGCCACGCCGAGCTGGATGCGGCTACCGAGCTAGACGACGGAGACCCCGAATCGCTCGGTCGGGAGTATCGCGAGCTGCGTGACCGGTTTCCGCACCTGGCGGTGCTGGGTGGCTGCTGCGGGACGGACCACCGACACGTGGAGGCCATCGGCCGAGCCTGCACCGGCTAATCCCGGGATCGGCGAAGCCCCGCCCCTACCGGAGAGAGCTTTCCAGGTCAAGATTGGAGCGTTTGACCAGCGTTGCGATTCGATCCTTCACATCCTCACATACAGGCCTGTCATGAAGATCAAACGCGGACGCCAGTTTGTCGTCGCCGCCCTAGCGCTCTCGAGCCTCGCCCTCGGTCCACGACCCTTGAATCCACCGATCCTGGGCTTTACCGCCGCGACGGCGGAGCAGCAGCTCGAGCTCGAGAGCCGGTTCGACGCGCTCCTCAGCGCCGAGAACCTGCGGGACTGGATGCAGATGATCACGGCGGAACCGATCTACGTCGGATCGCCCCACAACAAGGAGATGGCGGACTGGATGGTCGAGCAGTTCCGCTCCTGGGGCTACGAGGCGGAGCTCGCCGAGTACCGGGTTCTCTTCCCGACACCGAGGATTCGCGAGCTGGAGCTGCTCGAGCCGACCTCCTTCACGGCTCACCTTCGGGAGCCGACCCTGGCCGAGGACGCGACATCCGGAATCGAGGAGAACCGGCTCCCGACCTACAACGCCTACGCAGCCGATGGAGACGTCACCGGCGAGCTGGTCTACGTCAACTACGGCATACCCGAGGACTACGAGGAGCTGGAGCGCCGCGGGATAGACGTCCGCGGCAAGATCGCCATCGCCCGATACGGCGGATCATGGAGGGGGATCAAGCCCAAGGTCGCGCACGAGCACGGCGCGCTCGGCGTCATCCTCTACTCCGACCCGCGCGACGACGGCTACTACCAGGGCGACGTCTATCCGGAGGGTCCGTTCCGGATGGACGAGGGCGTACAGCGCGGCTCCGTGCTGGACATGCCGCAGTATCCCGGCGATCCGCTGACGCCGGGGGTCGGAGCCACAGCGGACGCGGAGCGTCTCAGTCGTGAAGAGTCGCCGACCCTCATGAAGATTCCGGTGCTTCCGATCTCCTACTCGGATGCCCTGCCGTTCCTGCAGGCGCTCGACGGCCCGGTCGCGCCCGCCGAGTGGCGGGGTGCGCTGCCGATCACATATCACCTCGGCCCCGGTCCTGCTCGAGCCCGCCTGCACGTCGAGTTCGACTGGGAGCTGACGCCCGCCTACAACGTCATCGCCCGGGTCCGTGGCGCGGAGCTTCCAGACGAGTGGGTGGTGCGCGGCAACCATCGCGACGGCTGGGCGATCGGCGCGGGCGACCCGACGAGCGGGATGGTGGCCCTGATGGAGGAAGCGCGGGCCATCGGCGAACTGATGAAGACCGGATGGCGACCGAGGAGAACCATCGTCTACGCGGGGTGGGATGCCGAGGAGCCTGCACTGCTGGGCTCGACCGAATGGGCCGAGCACCACGGGCCGGAGCTAAGGGAGAAGGCGGCGGTCTACATCAACACGGACGGAAGCGGCCGCGGCTTCCTGGGAATGGGCGGGTCGCACACCCTCGAGCCGTTCATTAACCAGGTGGCCCGCGACGTCACAGACCCCCAAACCGGCGTGTCCGTTTGGGAGCGAGCCCGCGCGGCGCGTGCCGTACGAGGAAACGAGAAGGCCAGAAAGGAGGCTCTCTCGCGAGAGGACCTTCGCATTTCGCCGCTCGGCTCCGGGTCGGACTACACCCCATTCCTCCAGCACCTCGGAATCGCGTCTCTCCACCTCGGTTTTGGAGGCGAGAACCGCGGGGGGTCCTACCACTCGATGTTCGACTCCTTCGACCACTACACGCGTTTCGGCGATCCCGGATTCGCCTACGGGGTGGCTCTCGCCAAGACCGCAGGCCGAACGACGCTGCGGTTCGCGAACGCCGACATCCTGCCGTTCCAGTTCGGCAGCTTCGCCGAGAACGTGGGCCGATTCCTGGAGGAGGTGACCGAGCTGGCGGACGGGATGCGAGACGAGACCGAGCGTGAGAACCGGCTGATCCGCGAACGGATGTACGCGCTCGCGGCCGACCCGACCCAGACCTATCACCCGCCCGAGCCGAAAGGGCCGGTGCCTCACCTGAACTTCGCGCCGGTCAAGAACGCGCTCGCGGCGCTCGAGGTCGCCTCGAAGGCCTATGACGAGGCGCTTGCGGGACGAATGGCCGACGGCGGCCTCCCGGCGGCGCGCACAGCCGAGCTGAACCGCGTGTTGATGAGCACCGAGCGGCTCATGACCCGTGACGAAGGCCTCCCGCGGCGACCCTGGTTCCGCCATCAGATCTACGCGCCGGGGTTCTATACCGGTTACGGTGTAAAGACCCTGCCCGGAATCAGGGAGGCGATCGAGGAGCGGAAGTGGGAGGAGGCGGCGGAGCAGATGGACCATGCTGCCGCGGCGCTGCAACGCGTGACCGGCGCGCTCAGGCAGGCGACAAAGCTCTTGTCCGACTAGAGCAAGCGTACGGAACGCGGGAGGACCTCTGACACACCACCGGCTCGTTCGCTTCTGGCTGCCCGCGGGGCTTCTCCTCCTGGCCGGCGTCGTCTCGATTCGGCTGGTGGACCCCGAGATTCCCGATGAGATCTATCTGCTGGCCGGACCGGAGGGCTCCGCCTACTTCCAGGACGGGCAGCGCTACCAGGAGTACCTGGCGGGTCGAGGGGTCACCGCCCACCTCGTGGAGACGGGCGGTGCGCTCGAGAACATTCAGCGCCTGCTCGCCGACACGGCTTCCGTTCCCCGAGTCGGCTTCGCCGAAGCGGGCTCGGAACTGCTTCTCCCCGAGCCGGCCGTCGCCGCGGAGCAGTTGGAATCGCTCGGCGGCCTCTACGTTGAGCCCCTCTGGCTGTTTCTTTCCGTAGATCGCCCCTTCAGCTCGATCGGAGATCTGCGCGGACTCAGGATCGCGGCCGGACCGGCGGGGAGCATCGCGAACCCGGTTGCCCGAAGTCTGCTTCGGGCCAACGGCCTCCTGGGCGAGGTCGATCTCGTTCCCTTCGAGTCGGCAGCCGATACAACGCTCGAGGTGCTGCTTGGCTCCGGCGTTGACGGAGTCTGGACGGCTGCCGATCCGGTATCACCGGCCCTCGATTCGCTGGTCGCGTCTCCGAATCTCAGCCTAGTCGGTTTCCGCCGAGCGCCGGCTTACGACCGACGCTGGGCCTTCTTGGTAGCGGTGGAGCTCCCCGAGGGCACGCTGGACCTCGCCCGAAACATCCCGAGCGAGGACATTCAGCTGATCGCCGGAGCCGTCAACCTGGTCGCTCGCAACGATCTTCCCGCGGCCCTCAGCGACGTGCTGCTCGACGCGGCAGGCGAGGTGCACAAGGCGCCCAGCTTGTTCTCGGACCGCCGGGCTTTCCCAAATCCGGACAACGTCTCGCTGCCGCTGGGCCATGCGGCCGACCGATACTACGAAGAGGGGCCGTCCTTCCTCAGTCGCATTTTCCCGTTCTGGCTGGCGACCCTGATCAATCGGTTCCGCTGGGCGGCGGCCACCTTCGCGGGAACGGTCTTCGCCGTCTTCGGCCTCCTCCCGAAAGCTGTAGGCCTGCGCTTCAACCTGACGGTCCAAAAGCTCTACCTGCGTCTCGAGCGGGTCGAGAAGGGACTCGCGGGAGGTGATAGGGAAGCTCTTCTGGCAGAGATGGAGGAGATAGACCGACGGAGCGCTGGCATCAAAGTGCCCCACAACCAGCGAGCCCCCTACTTCGAGCTCCGGCAGAACGTCCACGACCTGACGGACCGAGTTCAAGGCTTGCCAGCGGAAGGACACGTCTCATGACCCGAACACTCATTCTCGGCGCCGGCTTCGGAGGCATCACCGTGGCGACGGAGCTGAGCCGGCTGCTCGGACCGGATGCCGGATCGGACCACGAGATCGTGCTCGTCGACAAACGTCCCGACTTTCTCATGGGGCTGCGGAAGCTCTGGGCGCTCGTCGGGCTCGGCACTCTCGAGGAAGGAAGGCGGGCGCGCGCGGCGCTAAACAACAAGGGTGTCCGCTTCGTCGAGGAGGAGGTCCTGACCATCGACCCCGAAGGTCGGGCCGCACAGACCGACACGGGTTGGATCTCGGCCGAGCATCTTGTCGTCGCCCTCGGAGCCGAGCCCCGTGCCGATCTGGTGCCCGGGCTCGCGGAGCACGGCCACAACGTGTGGGACCCGAGTGGCGTCCCGGGGCTCCTGGAGGCGCTGGAGAACCTGGACGAAGGGACGTTGGCCATCGTGATCGCCGGCGTTCCCTACACCTGCCCGCCGGCTCCTTACGAGTGCGCGATGCTCTTGGACGACCACCTGAGAGCGATCGGCCGGCGCGACCGAATCCGGGCCGCGGTCAGCACGGTCCAGCCCCTTCTGATGCCCAACGCGGGCGCGGAGGGCTCCGAGTGGCTCGGCCGGCAGCTCGACGCTCGGCAGATCGAGCATTCCACCGGTCGAAAGGTGGAGCGTGTCGAAGAGGACCGCGTCATTTACGCGGATGGCGATCTGGCGTTCGACGTTTTGATCGGCGTGCCGCCGCACCGGCCGCCCTCCGTGATCGCGGAGAGCGGGCTCGCGGGAGAAGGCGTCTGGATCGCGGTCGATCCCGGGACGCTGAGAACGTCCTACGAGCAGGTGTATGCCATCGGCGACGTGACGATGATCAAGCTCGCCAACGGCCTCGCGCTGCCCAAAGCCGGATTGATGGCGGAGCTCGAGGGCCAGGTCGTTGCGGCGGCGATCGCCGCGGAGGTTCGTGGGGAAGACCCACCGGCGCCGTTCGACGGTCAGGGCTTTTGCTTCATGGAGATGGGCAAGACGAGCGCGACGCTGATAGAGGGCGACTTCTTCGCCGCGCCCGAGCCGCAGGTTCGGCTGGGTGACGTCTCTTCGACGCACGCGGAGGAGAAGCACGCCTTCGAGGCCGAGAGACTCGAGCGCTGGTTCGGGGCGGGCTGAAGCGCGGGTGCCGGCAAGCCTGACCGCCGACCGGCCGCCGATCGGAGTCGTTTCTCTCGGCGGACGCTGACGCCGGATTGGAACGCTAGGAGGCTCTCCCCGCCACCAGACAGCGACGGAGAATCCCCGCCGTCATTCCCTCTACCAGACCCCGTTTCTTGGCCTGTTCCTCCTCGTAGGCCTCGTCTCCCTCGGCGAGCCGCAGGCCCCCCTCATGGCGCTCCCGCGCCTTGATGAACGAGGACGTCGTGACGAGCCACTGGTCCGTCGTGTCCACCTGCTCGACCTCCGCGAAGCCGGCCAAGTGGTGCAGCCGTGCCGGACACTCTAGAGCCCCGACCTCGCTGGGCCCGAGCTCGACGGCTCGAGCGTAATCGCCTGAAGAAAGGCCCGGTGCGACGTAGATCACGTATCCGGCGACCCTGCCTCCGGGCTTGAGCACGCGACCGCATTCTCTCAGCACGGAGAGCTTGTCGGAAAGTCAGCAGAATACGTCTGAGTGAACGACCGCGTCGAAAGACTGCGACCTGAACGGCACAGCCTCGCCGCCGGCCGCCGCGGCCGCGAAACAGCCGGGCAGACGGCGGCTCCGAGCGGCCAGCAGAGCCTCTCGCGGCGCGCTGACCGGAACGTCGGTGAGGACGACGTCGCACCCGCTCTCCGCCGCCAAATACACGCCGGGCCAGCCGCGGCCGGATCCGAGATCCAACAGGCGCTCCCCTTTTCTGAGAGCGAGGTGGTCGAGGAGCTCGGCGGCCTCTTCGACCGTCGTGTAGCCGTCCGTGCCGATGCAGGCGCCGAACACCTCCCGCTCCACTCGAAGCTCCGCTTCCGATCGGGGCCTTGCATAGTCAGCGCTCATTGGGGGACGACGCGTGCGAAGAAGCCGCCGCCGGCATACACGCCGCCCCGCGCCCGAATCAGGACTCGATTGACGCCCTCTTGAAGCGGCAACGCCGCAGTCGGCAGGTGGTCGGGATTTCGGCCGAAATCGTGCCACGCCAGTCGGTCCCTGTAGGAGTAACCCTCGAACTTGCCGTTCACCCAAAACGCCAGATGGTCGATCGAGCTGAACTCGAATCGGCCGGCTTCACCCTCGGGTATCGCGATCGTCGTGAGGAAATAGGCGACCGTGCGGTCGCCCTGGAAGTCGGTCACCCGACCCGTGACCACGGCACCGCGGGGATCGGTGTCGAAGTCGTGCCATCCGTACTCGACGCCCGCTTCGATGACGGCGCTCGAACCCGGATCGGCAGACTGTTCGAGTCCGGAATCGCTACCCGCAAGAGGCCCCAGCACCTTCCAGCTCGTGACGAGTTGGTCCGGACGATGCTCTATCCCCGGCGGCTGCCGAGCCCCCTGGTAGGTCAGCTTCTCGATCGCCGTCGCTCGTACGTTGTCCAGCCATGTGGAGCCGCCGACCACCCTCGGCTTGAACCCGACGCGGCCGCCTGCGTGCTCGTAGTAGTCGAAGGTCACCTTGGGCACCGTCATGTCACCCACGTACAGATGGCAGATGTTCCCGATCACCTCCATGGCAAAGCTCTGCCACTCGCCGATCCGAATCGTGTCGCGCCCGGTCAGCGGTGTCCTGTATTCC
The DNA here is from genome assembly GCA_039588495.1 of Gemmatimonadota bacterium. Taxonomy (GTDB): domain Bacteria; phylum Gemmatimonadota; class Gemmatimonadetes; order Palauibacterales; family Palauibacteraceae. The sequence goes on from JBDGZR010000006.1 coordinate 25,215, forward strand.
TCGTAGAGCATCCGGCTCGGGTTCCAGTCTCGACGCGGATTCACCCGGACATAGCTGCCGTTGCCCTTGATATAGATGCTTCCCAGATCGACGCGATCGCCGCGCCGAGCGTAGTTGTAGATCAGGCCCAGGTAGTTGTGAACATCCTGCGGGAAGAGCACCTCGCCCTCGATCCGGTAACCCTCCCAGGCGTCCGATCCCCGAATCAGAGCGTGAAGCTTGGCATGGGCGGGAGAAAGCAGTAGCACGGCTCCGTGCGAAGGATCGCCCGTTTCCAGCGTGCGGATCGCCGCCGGGTCCGAGATCTCCCAACCAGCGAGGCCCGACTCGAAGTCGTCGAAGAAGAGCTCATCCGTCTGCTGCGCAGTGGAAGGCTTGGCGAGAGCTGCCATCATGGCGATGGCAAGGAGGATCTTCCGATGCACGGAAGCCCCGCCTGGCGGGGCTTCCGACTTCCCATGCACCGCGGTCAGCCCGGTCATGGCTCTCTTTACTCGGATGCCGGCTCCGGCACGTCGAGGTTCCAGATCGTGCTGGCGGCCCGCCATGCTCCGTCGGCGCCACGCTCGAAGATGATCATCCACTTTCCGGGCACCGTCGCCGACTCACCATCCTCGGCAGTCACGGTGAAGCTGTAGATGCCTCGCCCGACCGCCCAGTCGCCGGCGACCCTTACCTCGACCATCTCGATCGCGAATACGGGAGCCCCAGCCTCGGCAAACATCGCGTCGAACCAGCCGCCAGCGGCGGCCCGTCCACCGATCGCCGGCTCGTTGGGGCCCAGGTGGTTGGTGTCCTCTGTGAGGAGAGCCATCATCGCGTCGCTGTCTTCGCTGTTGAGGCCTGCCGTCCAGCGCTCCATGACGCCGTGGATCGCCTCGACATCGGCCTCCGTCGACACGGCTTCCGCGCCGGAGGGCTCCGCCTGATCGGCAGATGGGGCACAGGCTGTTGCGAGAAAGCAAAGGAGGGAAGCTGCATAAAGGGGTGAGCGTGCGTTCATGGGACACCTCCGGCTGTTGCGCTGTGTCTTTCAGCCCGTAGCGGGACACGAGGCTCGCCCGGCAGTCACGGCTCGGAAGCTGGGCCGGCCGGCGCTTCCCAGCAAGCGGGTCGCGTAAGACAAAGCCGATCGAGCGCATCCTGTCTCCGAATCCCGGTGAGGTTTTCGGTGAGACTCGGTGAGCGCGAGAGACCTCGATGAGAATACCGCCCTACGAGACGACCAGGTTGTCCTTCTGGAGCGGAGATGACGTCGGCGTCTGGGTACGAGCCGAGCTGCCGGGGAGCCGAGCCGAGCTGAAGGCGATCGGAGAGCACGTGGCACTCGCGGCGGCGAACCGAACCCACCGCGTCTTCGTCTGGCTGTACGCCTCGGACATGGATACGAACGGGCCAGCACTCGCCCTCACGTTCGTGGAGGCGGGGAGATCCGAGCCGCTGACCTTCGTCGCCGAGCCGCTGATGGCCTGGGCCTACTCCGGCGCCGGCCTCGGGCGGGCGTAGCCTACCCGCGGCCGACTCAAGGGTCAGCTACTGATCCAGCGGGCCCAGTCGCTCGAGGCCGGCTCGCGCCTCCTCGACCAGCGGCTGGAGCTCGACGTCCGCATCACGCCACATATCCAGGAACGCGGCATAGGCGTTCCTCGCCTGCTCTGCATCGCCGAGCTCCTCGTAGGCCTGTCCGAGGTACAGGTGGGCCAGCGGCCAGTACGCGCCACTGATGGACACGAAGGTATTGAGCCACTGGATGGCATCACGCGGCTGACCCAGCTCGAGATAGATCTGGCCGAGCCACCAGCGGTGGGGCCAAAACGGGCTCCTCAAGGCCTCGAAGGCCTCCGCGGCCTCCTCCAGCTGCCCCCTCTCCATCATCCCGATCGCTTCGGCCGAGCGAAGCTGGAACCGCCCCCCGTCTATCGCGGCCGAATCCCCCTCGGCTTCGGCGTTCTCCAGCCGCTGCCGCATCCGAGAGAGGACCGTCTCGTACTCGTCCCATTGGCCACGATCTATCGCGTAGGCGGCCTCGAAGAGGTCCGGCGTCTCCAGCACGTCCTCGGGCAACCGTGCCGCAGCCTGTTCCAGCATCTCATCGGAGATCGGCAGTCCCAGAATCCGAGCGATGTAGGGACAGGCGAAGACCTGATTGGGCGCCATGCGCGGATCGGTCGCGTAGTCTACCAGCTTACGCATGTGCCCGTGGCGGAGGGGCACGTGGAGGCACAATCGCATATCGATCTGACCAGAGGTCTCCGCCTGACGAAGGAGGTATGCCTCTAGCAGCTCCTCGGAGCGCGAGCTCTGGACCAGCAGGGCCGGATACGCACCGAGAGCGCTCAAGCTGTCGGCCGCGGCGGAGGCGGACGACGAGTCCGCTGGACCGCGCTCCTGACTCTGGATGATCCGGTGGACCCGATCGTTGGGCGAGCCGGGCCGAACCGCACCGAAGGTCTCGACCAGGTGGGCGGCACGCGTGGTGTCTCCGGAGACGAGAGCGAGCTGAAGCGGGTGAATCACGAAGGGCGCGAATCCGGGGTCGAGCTCGACGGCCCGGTTCAGAGCGCGCTGCCCCTCCTCGTACCAATCCCGAACCTCGCCCACACCCGCGTGAAGGAGGGCATCGCCCAGGATGTACCAGGCCTCCGCGTCATCCGGGTGACTCTGGACGTATTCGCGCAGATCACCGAGCGCGTCGAGCGATCCGTCCAGATACCCTTCCATCGCTCGAGCGAACAGGGCCTCGCGCTGCGGAAGCCCCGCCGCCAGGGCCACCCGGAGGTGACGCTGAGCAACGTCCGCATTGAACGTCGACCAACCCTGGGCCAAGCCCAACCGGTACTCGGCGAGCGCGAACGTGGTGTCCTCGGCCGAGGCGAGCTCGAACGCGGGGATGGCCGAGTCGAATTCGCCCCTCCGGTAGTAGGTCTCGCCCTGCAAGTACGCCTGAAGAGCCTCGATCGAAGAGGTCGTCGCCGCGGCCAGGTCGAAGCCCGAGAACTCTCCCACACCGACCTGTCCCAGAGCCCGCACGACTTCGATGGCCAGCTCGTCGACCAGCGTCCAGACGCCCTCGGGGTCCCCCTCGACGCGCACCTGGCCCAGCGAGGCCGCACCGCGCACCTCGTAGAGGGTGCCTTCGAGCCGCACCCTGGGGCCCAGGCTCACGGCCGAGCCGACGAGCGCGTAGTTCCCTCCGCTCGCGGCTGCCACGTCCAAAGCCGTCTCCAGGTCGGCGCGCTCGCCGGCCGCGACCCGCCGGTCCCACTGCGCCAGCACCGTGCCGGGTGCGATCGCCCTGAGCCCTCCGACCTCGTTGAGGTTGGAGTGCAGCAGGTGGACGACCCCTTCGCCCAGCGCCTCCACCTCGGATCCCGAAACGCTGAAGGGCAGCACGGCGATGCCGGGATCGGCCTCCGCCGCCACGGCCACGTCGACGCCCGGCTCCGGGCCGCGCCCGAAGACGAACCAACCGATCGCCACACCTCCCCACAGGAGCGCGGCTCCGATGGCTCCGAGGGCCGCGTTTCGCCAGGTGAGAAGGCGGTGCCCGGTTTCTGGGTCCGACGGGGACTCCGATGCCGGCTCGACCGCGCGATCCGGCGGACGGGTCCCTTCCTGAATGAACGCCGTGGCGAGGACGATCGGAAAGCCGATGATCAGCAGGAAAAGCGCGAAGGGCGGCGCCCAATCCGGCAGGTTCAGCGCACCCGCCAGTGTGTCGACCACCTGAAGCACCAACCAGCTGCCGACCACGTAGATCCCCAAAACCTGCCAGAGGGAGCGGCGGTGCATCTCGTGAATCAGTTGTCTCAAGCGTGACATCGCATACCCGGTGGTCGTGGGTGCGTCTTTCGGCCGGAAGCTCGTCCAAACGGTACGTCAGATAGACCTTGAACGTTCCCCTGTCCAGCCACTTGCCCCCGTCCTCGCTGCCGTCCTCGCCCACCGACATTCGCGGCGGCAGCCGCGGATGCACGAGTCCTGTCGTGACGGGTTGCCGGGTCGATTACGTAATGAGGAATGGAACGCCATTGTTCCGGCCGGTCGGCCGGCCGGGGCTATTCGGCGCTTTGGGACCTCGCGCTTCTCCTGCTCCAGCGCTGCCATAGGAACTCGCGGGCGGCCACCGCGTCGGCTGCCACCTCACCAAGGAGCGCCGCGAGCCTGACGAGCCGCATCGAGGTCAATTCTCCTCCGCGGGGCGCGCCGGTCAGACGCCGAACTGAGTCAGGTGGTGATCCAGGTGCTTGAAGCTCGCCCAGCCCTTCTCGTCATGGCTCAGTTCGCCGAAAAGGGCATGGCGCGTGGGCGGACCGTGCTCCGTCGCCCGGAAGGCCTCCAGAGCGGTCAGGAGCCGTTCCTTCTCGGCCGCGAAATCCTTCTCGGTCATCTGCAGGTATTGCGGGTGTGTCTTCGTGCTTCTGGGGTACGGCTTGTCGCTGACCACCATCTTCCTGATGAACCCGCCCAGGAGCTTCACGATGAACGGCGTGCCCTCGAGCGCCTTGCCGTTGGACACTTCCTGGATCTCCGCGCAGTGCGAGAGCATCTGTCCCGCCGACATGACACCCCACTGCGGCTGCGTGTCGGGGGTGAGCGAGTCGATCCGCTGGAGACACTCTCCGTAGACTTCGTCGTCGTACAGCAGCTTTTGGCTCACGAATCCTCCCCGTTGGCGGAAGCGGCCTACCTCCGCCTTTCGAGTCCTTCAGGGTCGAAACGGTAGTCGAGATACCGTCTTCATTCCTGCGCCTCTTCGCAAACGCTGCGGCGGTTACGCAGCTGCCGGCCGGGAGGGCGTGCGCGCCACCTGAATCGTATCATGACAGGACGCGGCGTGCCCACGAGTAGCCGTCGAGAGCAAGACCGGACCGGGATCAGAGCGCTCCATTCTCCCGCGAACAGCGGTACATCGAGGTGAGACCCTCACGCAGACCGATCCTCGGCTTCCAGCCAAAACCGCGGATCCGGCTGCTGTCGACCACTCTGCGGGGAGCGCCCTCCGGTTTGGTCGGGTCGAACTCGATCTTGCCGGAGAACCCGACCACGTCCCGAATCATCCTGGACAGCTCCCCGATCGTGATCTCTTCGCTGCTGCCGATGTTGATCGGTCCGAGCTCTTCACCACGGCGCATGACGAGCACGAGTGCGTCGGCCAGGTCGTCCACATGGAGGAACTCCCGTCGAGCACTTCCCGTGCCCCACACCGTCACTGAGGGGGCTCCGGCCGCTGATGCCTCGTGGAAACGCCTCATCATCGCTGGAATGACATGCGAGTCTACCGGATGGAAGTCATCCCCGGGTCCGTAGAGGCTGCACGGCATCACGGAGACGAAGCGCTTCCCGTACTGCTCGCGGTAGGCGTCGCAGAGCTTGATGCCGGCGATCTTGGCGATGGCGTACGACTCGTTGGTCGGCTCCAAAGGCCCGGTGAGCAGAGAGGTCTCGTGCATTGGCTGCGCGGCGAGACGCGGATAGATGCACGAGCTTCCAAGGAAGATGAGCTTCTCGACACCGTGCTCGGCGGCGGCGTGAATCACGTTGGTCGCGATCGTGAGATTTTCGTAGAGGAACTCGGTAGGATGGGTCGCATTGGCATGGATCCCGCCCACCTTGGCGGCGGCGACGAACACCAATTCGGGAGCCGACTCGGAGAAAAAGCGCTGGACCGTCTGCTGGTCGAGCAGATCCAGCTCCGACCGCGTCCGTACGAGGAGGTTCTCGAACCCCTCTGACCGCAATCGGCGAACGATGGCGCTCCCGACGAGCCCGCCGTGCCCGGCCACATAGATTCGCTTGTCGTGGCTAAGCCACTCGTTCCCGCTCATACGGGCTCTCCGTCCGAGTTCGCCCCGGTCTTTCCCAGCAATTCCGAATAGAGCCGTTCATGGCGCCTGGCCATCTCGGTCACCGAAAAGTCAGCCACCCGTTTTCGGGCGAGCGCCCCTGTCTTGTTGCGGACCGTCTCGGATTCCAACGAGCGGATCGCTTCATCGTACTCTTCCGGAGTCGGCTGAGCCCGGAGCAGCAACCCGGTTCCGGGTGTCAGCAGCTCGCTGATTCCACCGACGTCCGGCGCCACCGACGGGAGCCCCATCGCCATCGCCTCGTACAGCACGAGCGGCAGACCCTCGAAGCGCGAGGTCAATAACAGCACGTCGGCCATCTCGTACCAGTCGCGCACTCTTCGCTGAAACGGATAGAGACTGCAGCACCCACTCAGCCCGGACCTGTGCAATCGGGACTCGAAGGACGCGCGATCCGGCCCGTCCCCGATGATGTGGAAATGAAGGGTCTCCCGGATCTCCCCACCGGCCTGAACGACGTCGAGGAGCATGCCGGGGTTCTTCTGGGGCGTCATTCGTCCAATCCAGAGGACGTTCATCCTCCCCGGGCGTCGGCGCTCCGCGATCTCGGCCGCCATCGGTGCACCCGGAACGAACTCATCCAGGTCGACTCCGAGGTAGATCCGATGGACCTTGCTGCGGGGAGCAGCTGCACTCCCAGGGGCTCGACGCTTGGCTCGAGGTGCGACCTCGCGCTCGAGGATGAGCTCGACCTCCCGGGCCAGCTCATCCGAGACGACCGAATAGGCGTCGATGAAACGGTCGAATCGAGCCGGGACCCAGTGTGGATACCCTCCGCGGCTGCCGTCTGGCCGATACTCGAAATTGTGGAACTGCGCCACCACCTTGGGTGGATCGGGGACCTGCTTGATCGCCTCCAACATCTCGTAGCCGTAGAGCGAGTGGCTGATATGGACAATGCTGGGCCGCTCTCTTCGTATCAGCTCGAGGACGTTGTGCCGGACGGCTTCCGGATCGGGAGCGGGGAGCGCAGCATCAAAGATTCCATCGGCGTGTTCGCCGAGCAGCGTCATCCACGGGTGCGTGCAGGGCCGGGTGGTGACGAGGAGCTTCCGGAATCGAGCGCCATCGACATGCCGGAACCAGTCGAGCGCGGCCTTCTGTACGCCGCCCTCGCTCATGGACGCGACCATGAACAGAATCGTCTCGTGGCCGTCGCGTTCCACGCCAATCCTCTCTCCCCGCGGCATCAAGCGAGACTCCAGACACCCCTCCCCGAAGCATGTGCCTTCTCGTTAGTTCCATCAATTCGGACCCAGCACACCTCCGCTGAGGCTGAGAATGTAGCGTCGTTCGAGGCAGCCGCACCTGTGGACGCTGACTCGCTCTCGCCGGCGCCGGTAGCACGAAGCTCGGGCCATGGTCGAGGGTGGAAGCGGCGGGGCGATCGTCAACGTCGGCTCCATCAACTTTTCTCGGCTACCCCACCGGCTCGGCCTACGTCGCCTCGAAGCACGGCCTGATCGGCCTCACGACCAGCGTGTCAGCCCAGCTGGCGCCGCGCGGAATCCGAGTCAACATCGTCTGCCCCGGATGGGGCGAGCTATATTACGGGAACCACGGTGACGCCCGACGGCGGGTTCACATTGACGATCTGATCCACCAGCTGCTTGATGCACGAAAGCCCCGTCATGCGGGGCTTTTCGGCGAGTGGGCCCGGGTGGATTTGAACCACCGACCTCACGCTTATCAGGCTGGGGCCGGACGCCGGCCAGCGCTGAAAACGTCCCGTCCTGCGGGGGTTCCGCGCCTGCAGGCGCTGACGGGCGCCAGCCCGCGCTGACCTCTCCGCTGACCCCCGCTGTTTCCGTGGCTGTTACCGTTACGCCGTCCTAGCGGCTCGACCTCGATTGGTCACCCCAGGCTTGTGATCTCGTTCTCGTTGAGCCGGATTTCTTCTTGCCCGGCCCGGGCGGTCGAACGAACTTCTCAACCAACCTATACGTGTGAGCTACGGTCCCCCAACGGGCTGGGAGTGGTGCTTTGGCATCCCTCATCGAACGCCTTGCGCAGCGCAAGATCGCCCAGTGGGCGATCGCCTACGTAGCCGGAGCATGGCTCCTCGTTGAGGTGCTTAGCTTTGTTGCGGAGAATTTCGGCTGGCCTGCCAGTATCGTTCGCGGCACGGCCGTGTTCTTGGCGGTTGGCTTCTTCGTTGTGCTCGTCCTCGCCTGGTATCACGGTGAGAAAGGCCAGCAGCGCGTAACCCGCTTCGAGCTATCGATCGTCAGCGGTCTCCTTCTGATGGCTATTGTGGCGGGAGCCTACGTCAGTCGGACCTCAGAGTTGGAGGAATCCGAGACTGCCGCTTCACCGACGCGGACGCTCGACCGCGGCTCCATCGCCGTGCTCCCGTTCGCCGACCTGAGCCCAGAGGGCGACCAGGAGTACTTCAGCGACGGCGTTTCCGAGGAGCTGCTGAACCTGCTGGCGAACACCCCTGGCCTGCTGGTGGCGGCACGCACCTCGTCGTTCTCGTTCAAGGGCCAGAATCTGGAGATCCCGGAGATCGCCGAGCGTCTGAACGTGGCCCACGTTCTGGAAGGTTCGGTTCGAAAGGCGGGCAACCAGGTGCGCATCACCGCCCAGCTGATCCGGGCCGACGACGGCTTCCACGTTTGGGCCGACACCTGGGACCGTTTGCTGGACGACATCTTCGCCATTCAGGACGAGATCGCCGCCGACGTGGTGGCGCACCTCAAGATCACGCTGCTGGGCGAAGCGCCGAGGGTCGAGCAGACCGATGCCGGAGCGTATGCCCTTTTCCTGCAGGCGCGGCAGCTGGGCCGTCAGCGCACGGCCGAAGGGTTTGAGCGTTCAAACGAGCTCTACGAGCAGGCGCTCGCGATCGATCCTGACTACGCCGCGGCCTGGGCAGGCCTGTCCCAGAACTACATCAACCAGGCAGGCGTCCACCTGCGGCCCTTTGACGAGGGCTTCCAACTGGCCAGTCAGGCGGCCAATCGGGCGCTGGCCATCGATCCTGACTTCGCACCGGCGTACGCCACACTCGGCCGGATCGCGATGAGCCACGACGGCGACCTGGCGGCCGCGGCGCGGCATTATGCACGCGCGCTGGAGCTGGCGCCAACCGACGCAACCATCGTGAGCTCCGTCGCCAGGCTTGCCTTTAGCCTCGGGCGGCTGGATGAGGCCATCGCTCTCGGAGAATACGCGGTCGCACGCGACCCGGTGAACCCCGCCGGACATCACGGGCTGGGCCTTTACTACTTCTGGGCTGAGCGGCTGGATGAAGCCATCGCCTCGTTCCGCACCGCGCTGAGCCTGAGCCCGGGACGCATCGGCGCGAATTCGCACATCGGCTCTGCGCTCCTCTTGAAAGGCGAGCCAGAGGCCGCGCTGACGGCGATCCAGAAGGAGTCTTTCGAGGGCTTCCGGCTGGTGGGCTTATCGATGGCCTACCACGCGCTGGGCCGAGCGGCCGACTCCGATGACGCACTGGCGGAGCTGATCGCAAAATACGAAGAGGGATCAGCCTACAACATCGGCTACGTGCTGGCGTTCCGGGCTGAGGTCGACCGCGCCTTCGAGTGGCTGGACAAGGGGGTCGAGAACAATGACCCGGGCCTGGGGGACATCTTCAAGTCCGATATTCTGTTCGCCAACCTCCACGACGACCCGCGCTGGCTGCCGTTCCTGGAAAGCATCGGCAAGTCGCCGGAGCAGCTGGCGGCGATCGAGTTCAACGTAACGTTGCCCGAGTAGGTGAGCGCCCCGGCGCTTGGGGTCGGTTCGCGCTGGTAGGCGGCTGTTCCGCCCGCTCTGCGGATCAGCTCAGACCTCGCGCCTCCTAGGCTGGAAGTTGTCGCCTCGCGACGCTGCGGGAGCACGCGTGGAAACGACGATGGCAACCAGCGGTGTCAACCACCTACTTGACACTCGACCTGGCATCGATACCGGTATATACCGCTCGGGGGACCCACTTCGCTTCGTGGGTCGATTCCGGTTTCCCGCTTCCTGGCTGACAGGCAAGCCTTGGCCCGGCTCCGAGGCACCGGCTTGTTGCCGTCCTTGTTACCACGACCCTCCGCGGCCGACCGGTTCACCGGTCCCCAGATGCACGTAAGCCCCGTCATGCGGGGCTTTTCGGCGAGTGGGCCCGGGTGGATTTGAACCACCGACCTCACGCTTATCAGGCGGCCCGCAGTCGGGCGTGCGGAGAGACATCCTACCCAGATCGGCACGAGGCGTTCGCCGCGAGGGATCCGCTCCGCTGCGCGCCGCGAGGCGAACGTTATCCAACCCGCTCGGGCGGAGTCAAGGTCGGCCGGCGGCCGCCGGACCGCTAGCCGGGGCCACCGCAGGGAGCGGCCGACTCAGGCCCGGGAGTAGACTCTCACCTGCCAAACGAACGTCTTCGCCTCGTGGGCCCGCTCGAAGCCGGCCGCCCGCACGGCCGCATCGATCTGCTCTGGAGGATGGACGAAGACGCGGAAGGTGTTCCGCTTGAGGGCCTCCAGCAGGTTCATGACCGCCATCACCAGGCGCACCGGCCACCGGCGCCGGGGGAAGACGAGCCCGTAAAGCCGGCCGGCCTTCTCCGCGGAGGCTCCGATGAGCCGGGGCATGTCCGGGTAGCAGCAGACGACCCTATCCAGGGTCACGACGTCCGCGTCGGGGAGACCCTCCGCCATCTCGAGGAAGTCGCCGACATGGTAGCCGGCGCGGTCCACGTAGCCCTGCCGCTCCGCCTCGCTTCGGCAGACCTGCACGTAAGCTTCCGATGCATCCGCCGACGTGATCGCGGAAGCGCCGGCGTCCGCCGAGGCGTGCTGGATCGCCCCGACTCCGCCGCCTATGTCGAGCAGTGAGCTTCCGGCGGTCTCCGGCCCCAGAAGCGCGTCGATGAGGAGGCGGGTCGACTTGTCGGGGCCCTTGCGGCGGTACTTGCGGAGCTCTCGCTTCGCCCGCCGGTCGTTGAAGAGCTTTTCCGCATCGCAGCAGTGAGCGCAGGTCACACGCTCGACCGTTCCCGCCGCTCAGCCGAGCTCGTCTTCCTCCCCGTAGTCCCAGTCCTCGTCGTCATCGAGATCGTCATCCAGATCGTCGTCCCACTCCTCGTCGTCGTCGAGATCTTCGAGATCGTCGTCCCACTCCTCATCGTCATCGAGATCATCGTCCAGGTCGTCGTCCCACTCTTCGTCCTCGGCCTCCCATTGAGGCTCCTGACAGACAGGGTCGGGAAACGAAAAGTCGGCCAGCTGAGAAAGCACCGTAACCTCCAGGAGAATAACCGTCTCGGGCTCTTTGCCGCTTATTAATAGCGGTTCGCGCGGCTGTCAAGATCGTGCTGTTGCTTCGGCGGAACGTCCGGAAAACAGGCCGAAGGCGCGTGACCGAACGGGGTTTGCTGCGCCCCACGCTGCCAGCGTACGTTTCATTCCACGATGCGAAACGCCAGTCCCCCCGAGCCTCGCGCTTCCAGCCTCCCGGCCTCAGCCCGCCGGACGACGGCGGCCTTCGCCGCCGTGATCGCCGTCATCCTGGCAGCGGCATGCAGCAAGCCCGCGGCCTGGGGCGAGGCCACGAGCCTGATCCTGGTCGCGTCTGGCAACGTCTGGGCCGAAGTGGAGGACAGCACGTACGTCGTCCTCGAGCCGACGATCCTCACGACCAGGGAAGAGAAGAAGTTCAACGTCTCGCACGTCGACCCCGCGAGCCCCGAGCTCCAGGACCTGATCGTCTTCCGACAGGTGATCGTGCTCGGAACTCTCGAGAGCCCGCTCGTGCAGGCGGCAGCGGAGGAGGCGGGCATCACGGCCGAGGCGCCATCGACGTTCACGGCGTCGGATGTATGGGCGAGGGGACAGCTCGTGACCGTCGTCGTGGCGGAGGCGGGCCAGGAGGCGGAGACCTGGCTGCGGATCCTGCCCGACCTGATCGACGTGATCGACGCTCGCTATCGAGAGTGGGTGTTGGAGCGAATGTTCGTGAGCGGAGTGGACTCCGTGGTGGCCGACTCGCTCGGCGCCCGATTCGGCTTCGGCATTCAGATCCCCAGGGTGTACCAGTTCGTCATCCGGGAGGGCCCTCGAGATACCGTGGTGATTCTCCGAAACGACAACCCCGACCCGAGCGAGCTGATCCGGTCGCTCCTCATCACCTGGCGGCCCCGCCTGGCGGAGCTCACGGAGGAGGTGGCGCTCGACTGGCGGGCCGCGATCGACAGCGTGCACTACAACGTTCCCCAACGGATCGAGCCCTCCGGGAAAGAACCTCGAGCCTTCCGGATCTCTGGACGGGAGGCGCTGGAGGTAACCGGCACCTGGGTGGATGAGGGTACGTTCCCGGCGGCGGGCCCCTACATAAGTTGGCTCGTGGGCTGCCCCGACAAGACCGTGTTCATCGATGCGTTTCTCTATGCGCCACGAAAGCCGAAATACGAATACATGATTCAGCTGGAGCAGATACTGAGCTCGTTCACCTGCCCGGCGGAATCGGCAGCGAGCCCTTAGTGTCGTTCGTTCATCTCCACACGCATAGCGAGTACTCGCTCCTCGACGGCGCGAACCGGATCGACGCGCTGATCGACCGCACCGTCGACCTGGGGATGCCCGCCCTCGCTCTTACCGACCACGGCAACCTGTTCGGGGCGTGGACCTTCCAGAAGAAGGCCCGGAAGGCCGGGATCCGGCCGATCATTGGGTGCGAGGCGTACGTGGCGTACGGAGACCGTCGCGTGCGA